>JALYTQ010000046.1 GCA_030854195.1 Chloroflexota bacterium | reverse complement strand
CACGCTCGACGACATGATCGCCTTCGCCGAGCGCGTCGGCTATCCCGTCCTGATCCGGCCATCCTACGTGCTCTCCGGCAGCGCCATGAACGTCTGCTACTCGCGCTCCGAGCTGGTCTACTACGCCCGGCAGGCGGCGGCGGTCTCGCGGGAGCATCCTGTTACGATCTCGAAATTCTACGAACGGGCCAGAGAGATCGAGTTCGACGCTGTAGCGCAACACGGACAGGTCAAAGCCTTTGTGATCTCGGAGCACATCGAGAATGCAGGCGTCCATTCGGGCGATGCAACCATCGTGCTACCACCCCAGGACGTAACGGCGGAGGTACAGCGGGCTATAGAGCAGGAAGGCCGCGCAATCGCGCAGGCGCTGACGATCACCGGCCCCTTTAACATTCAGTTTCTCATTCCGAGCCCCAACGAAGCTCAGGGGCAGCAGATAGCCGTCATCGAGGCGAACCTGCGCGCCTCGCGCACCTTCCCTTTCATCTCCAAGGTCATAGGCATCAACTTCATGGAACTATTCGTCGACGCGCTCTTTCAAGAGATTCCCGAAATCACCATACCAGCGCCCACATTTACCGCCGTCAAAGCGCCGCAGTTCTCCTTCGCGCGGCTGAGCGGGGCCGATCCTATTCAGCGCGTCGAAATGGCCTCGACCGGAGAGGTCGCCACGTTCGGCGCAGATGTGGAGGAGGCGTATCTCAAGGCGATGCTCGCTACGGGCGGAAGTATCCCGACGCGAGGCATCTTTGTCAGCGTCAGCGGAGACGATAAGCAAGAGGCGTTTCTGGACTGCGTGCGCGACCTGCAAGCACTGCACCTGCCGCTCTACGCGCCGGAGGAGACCTGGACGCTGCTGCACGCGCACAACATCGAAGCGGTCAAGCTGCACGGTCCAGACGAGCAAGAGGAGCCAAACGTGCGCGCCTGCTTCCGCGATGGACTGGTCGATCTGGCAATCGTCGTTGTCGCGGGCAAGATGCAGAAAGAATTGGACGAGAATTATGTTATGCGGCGTCTAGCAGTCGATAGCAACACGCCCTTGCTGACCAAGATCAAGCAGGTGCGCCTCTTCGCGCGCGCGCTACGCGAGAAAGATTTGGAGACGATGCCGATCAAGAGCTGGAATGAGTACTTGTAGGGCGCTTTACACCAGGTATTGCTTCAACCAGCGCAGCAGGCGCTCGAAGTAGTCGCGCAGGTGCTCGGTTTCGCGCAGGCCGTGGCCCTCGCGGGGGTAGACGACGAGTTCGGTGGGGACGTTGCGCTGCGCGAGGGCGCGATAGAAGGCGTAGGCCTGGGCGACGGGAACGGCAGGGTCCTTTTCGCCGTGCAGGATCAGGGTCGGCGTTGTGACGTGGCGGGCATAGGTGATAGGCGAGCGCTCGCGGTAGACTTCGGGCTGCTCCAGCGGATCGGCCTGGAGGAGCAGGATGTCGGCGTTGGCGATATTGGTCTGGGCGTGCATGTTGTGCCAATCGGAGATGCCTGCGCCCATCATTGCGGCCTTGAAGCGCGTTGTTTGCGTGACGGCCCACGCCGCCAGGAAGCCGCCGTTGCTCCAGCCACCAATGCTCACGCGCCCGCCATCGACGCGTCCTTGCGCGACGAGGTAGTCGATGCCGCGCAGAATATCCTGGAAATCTTGGCCGCCCATGTCGCCGAGAACGGCATCGGCAAAGGCCACGCCATGTCCCCAGCTTCCGCGCATATTGGGCTGGAAGACGGCGATGCCCGCGCTGGCGATCAGTTGTGTGTAGCCCGCCCAACCGTTCAAGTATGCCCAAGATGGTCCGCCATGCACGTCGACGTAGAGCGGCGGCGGACCACTGGCGTTGAGCGCGGGCGTAAAGATGCCATCGATCTGCCAACCATCGACGCTTTCGTAGCGCACGCGCCTGGTTGGAGCCAGGGCAAAAGTCTCCTCAGCCAGGGAATTGAGGTGCGTGAGGCGACGCCAGGAAACGCTCTTCGCCCGCTCTCCAGCGGCGATTTCTCCCAACCAGAGATCAGGTGGCTGCTGCGGCGTGGAATGGACGGTAACAAAACGCTGCAGGTCCGGCGTTGGGGAGAGGCGCGTGCTGTAAGGCTCAATTACGAAATCGTCTTCGAGCAGCGCCACTGCTCCGTTGCGTAGATTGACGGTGCCTATCTGATAAGTAACGCCGTGCCACGCGGCGTAGAGAATACGTTCGCCGTGCGGAAACCAGCGGCACCAGCCGGGACTGGCATCGATGCCGGGCGTGAGGTTGCGCACCTGACCACCATGCACATCGACCACGTAGATATCACCGCCGCCCTGGCCTGGATCGCTCCACGCGCCAGAGATGAAGGCAATACGCCTGCTATCGGGCGACCAGGCAAGAGAACTGGCCTGACGAGTGAGCTGCGTAACCTGGTGTACTGCGCCACCCCTGGCGGGAACAATGCCGATCTGTCCCTGGTACCAATCGCTATCGCCGGGTCCGGTCGAGTAGTAGAGCGCGACGTATTGGCTATCGGGCGACCAGGCGTACTCCCATACCGTGATGTTATCGGGCGTCAGCGGCTCGGGAATATCGCTCTCGGGATGCACGGCCCAGAGACGGTGATGGCGGCCCGGCGCGACAACGAGCGGATCGCTTGACGGCTTTTTACCTTCGAGCGAGAGAAAAGAGATCCGGCCACCATCGGGCGACCAGGCAGGATTGCTGGCACCATTGAGCATCTTGCATATCTGGCGCGTTGCATTATTCTGTAGAGTGTGCAGGTAAAGCTGAGGACCAGCATCCTGATCCGACCTGCCTTCGAGTGAGATAAATGCCAGCCGCTTGCTATCGGGAGACCAGCACGGCGACCACTCATCATAGGAGCCACCACTCAACGGCTCTGGCTCGCCGCCCGCTGTATTCGCGGTCCAGATACGCCTGCCCGGCAGCGCCTGCTCCGGCGGACGTGCCGCCACAACGAAGGCGACGCGCTGACCGTCGGGCGAGAGCGCTGGATCGGTTGGTGTACGCATACCAATGAGGCGATCAAACGTTACCGGCATACGTTCACGCGCAGCGGCGACGCCGGGTGATGATGTGTTAAGCGTATCGGTCATAAATAGTGTTCTCCTGCTTCCTGTTGTGCTTCTTGCGGAATTTTCTGGCTATAGCAAAAATAGAGCTATATATCTCTGAAGAATAGAGCTCTATTCTATCTTATATCTGCAAGGTAGTGTACTGCCTGGTCAAACGTCATAGGATCGATAGCATTGTTCATCCTCGGCGGGGAGGAAAACGATAAATCGCGGACGCGCTGAAGCTGGTCCCTACGCCGGTTGGTTGGTTGACCAGGGACATGGGTTCCAACGGCGTTTGACAGTACGGGAGAAAATCTCCCACTTTTGTTAGCCGCCCCAGGAGACGAACTTCGCGGGCGTGACGCGAATAGGTTGGCTGAACGACTTTGCTATGCCTTCGGGCGTCTGACCCATGCCCTGGATGGACGCGCCATACTTCTCAAAGTAGACGGGAGCATTCAGCTCCGAGGCCGACGCGGTAAGCAATTCAGCCTTGCCCTCCACAGCAATGACATCGCCGCCATCGTGGGTGTTATCCAGTGCCAGGGTGACGTTGGGATTGCCGCGCAGGTTGCGGATCTTCAGGTTGTCCGGCTGGCTGAAGATTAGAAAGGTCGCGCCATCCCACAGAAACCAGACCGGGACGGTATGTGGGCGTCCGTCGCGCCGCACGGTGGTAAGCCAGATGGTCGTGTCCGAGCGCAGGCGTTTGTCAACATGGGCCTCGCGCTCTTTTGCAAGATCAAGCATGAAATAGGTTCCTCCCTCAGTATGGTTCTTTTAATCCATCGAATGTAGCTTGACACAGTGCTCAGCGCTGTGTCAAGGAAAGGCTTGCCGCCGCTTTTGTTTTGGAAAGGTAGATTACTGTTTTCCCAACGTATTGAGCCTGTGAAACTCCTCGTCGCTAAGCTGGATAGTTGCCGCTGCAAAATTCTCTTCCAGATGTTTCACTGAAGAGGTTCCTGGTATAACCAGCAGCATTAGTGAGCGCTTGACAAAAGAGCTTCATCAGGTTCCACCTGTATCTCTAAAAGCCAACATCCTGTTTATACTATGCCATAACGATAAACATAGCGCCAGGGTCTTAGCATCGTGGGATGTAGGAATAAACGCGCCTATTGTAAACGTTCTCGCAAGAGAAACTACTGGCTACAAACTACTCGTGTACATAGTAATCCTGGAAATATATAGCAGGAAATAGACAGAGAGTAGGAAGTGCTGAGACGAGTCAAGGAGCCCTTTTTCCATGCATGTTACATCTCAGAATGAGAATAAAGAGATATCGGTTGATGAGCATAGTGAGAAGACACCCGCGCTCTTTCGACCGCTGACGATACGCGGGATTACGTTGAAGAATCGCATTGTGGTTTCGCCCATGTGCCAGTATTCTTCCGAGGACGGATTCGCGACGGACTGGCATATGGTACACCTGGGGAGCCGGGCCGTGGGCGGCGCGGCGCTGGTGTTCAGCGAGGCGGCGGCGGTTGAGGCGCGAGGACGTATCTCGCCGCAAGATCTGGGCATTTATCGCGATGAGCATATTGAGATGCTGGCGCGTATCACCGCTTTTATCCGCGCACAAGGCGCTATAGCAGGCATTCAGCTCGCGCACGCAGGGCGCAAGGGAAGCACGTATCGACCGTGGAGCAGCAGCAAGGGTGAGGTGCCATCCGAAGATGGTGGCTGGCAAACAATTGGTCCCAGCGCCGAACGCTTCTCGGCCCACTACCCACAGCCCACGGAATTGACACGGGAAGAGATCGCGGAGATCGTGCGCGCCTTCCAGGTAGCGGCGCAGAGGGCGTTAAAAGCAGGCTTCCAGGTAATCGAGCTACACGGAGCGCATGGCTATCTGCTTCACGAGTTCCTCTCACCGCTCTCGAACTTCCGCACGGATGAGTACGGTGGTAATCTGACCAATCGTATGCACTTGCTCCTGGAGGTCGTCGACGCCACGCGGACAGTGTGGCCGGAGGAGCTGCCGCTCTTTGTGCGGCTCTCGGCAAGCGATTGGACGGAGGGTGGCCTGACGATCGAAGATACTATCGAGGTGGCGCGGGCGCTCAAGCAGCACGGCGTTGATCTGGTGGATGCTTCGTCTGGCGGGAACGTGCCAACGGCGCAGATACCGCTCAAGCCTGGCTACCAGGTGCCTTTCGCCGAACAGGTCCGGCGCGAAGCGGGCATCGCCTCGGGTGCGGTCGGGCTGATTACACATCCCGGTCAGGCCAACGAGATCGTGAGCGATGGCAAGGCTGATCTGATCTTTCTGGCACGCGAACTGCTGCGCGACCCCTATTGGCCGCTCCACGCCGCCAGCGCGCTACATTATGATGTCGCGTGGCTGTCGCAATACGAACGTGCTAAGCCGAAGGAACAGTAATTATGAGGCCGACCCCGTATAGCGAGGTCAATGCGCTGCTCCTTTTTATGCTTACCAGGGTGCAGGATGTGCTACGCGAGGAACTGGTCGGCTTCTATTTGTACGGGTCGCTATCGTTGGGGGATTTTGATCCACAGTCCAGCGATATCGACTTCTTAATTGTGACTGAGCATGATATCACGGGAAAGTTGTTGGACGGGCTGAGGGATATGCATGCCGCTCTTGCTGCAAGCGGGCTGCGTTACGCCGATCATGTAGAGGGGTCGTATATTCCGCGCCGGGCGCTGCGGCGCTACGATCCGCAGAACGCCACCCATCCAACAATCGGCGTCGATTGGGATTTCCGTGTTGAATGGCATGGGAGCAACTGGATTCTTGAGCGGCATATCGTGCGCGAATCCGGTATCGTCGTCTGGGGACCGCCTCCCGACACATTGATTGATCCCATTGCGCCACGGGCGATGCGAGCGGCGGTATGCGAGAAGCTGCGCGGCTTCTGGAGCGAGCAGCTCTCAGGGCCGGAGTGGCTGCATCCCCGCGATTACCAGGCATTCGCGGTGCTGACACTGTGCCGGGCGTTGTATACTTTAAGCTACGGAGATGTCGTCTCCAAACCGCGTGCAGCATCCTGGGCGTGCCAGACACTCGATCCCCAGTGGCGACCAACGATCGAGCGGGTGCTGGTCTGGCGCAGACAACATGTGCAGGAGAACGATATGAGCGAGACGCTCGCATTTCTGCGTTACGCCGTCGCGCACGGCCTGGAGCTTTGCTCAAAAGAGTTATAGAAGGAGCGTCGTATGACAGAGAACATTCCAGATAACAGGGTCGCGTATCCTGTCAACGTGCCCAATCTGCGCCTGGACTGGACGTTTGGGAGCAAGGGACCGATCAAAGCTGCGCCGATCGTTGCCAAGGGGCTGCTCTACATCGGATCGCGCGATCATACCTTGTACGCGCTCGATGCCGTGACGGGCCAGCAGGTATGGAGCTATACCACGGGCGGCAATATCTTCGCCACGGTGGCGCTCGACGACGATACAGTCTATGTCGGCTCGTTTGACAACAAGCTGTACGCGCTCGAAGCCAGGACCGGGGCGCTGCTATGGAGCTTCGGCACGCAAGACGCCATAGAATCTCAGCCCGTCGCCACTATCGATAGCGTCTTCGTCGCCTCAACCGATGCCAGCATCTACCGCCTTGATCCGACGAACGGCGACCAGTTGTGGAAACATACCGTTGGAGCAGGCATCCAGGCACCACTTACGCTCGCCAACGGCATCCTCTATTTTGGCGCGTGGGACCAGCAGGTCTACGCCATCGACGGTACGAGAGGGACCAGGGTGTGGAGCTTTCCCACCGCTGGACGTATCAGCGCTGGCGCGGCGGTCGGCGGCGGCATGGTCTACGTCGGGTCGCAGGATCGCAATGTCTACGCTATAGACGTAGAGAGCGGCGAGGAGCGCTGGCGCTTTCCAACCGGCGACAAGATACTGGCCGCGCCTGCTTTCGACAACAACACGCTCTACATCGGTTCGCAGGACGGTACCTTCTACGCGCTCAACGCGGTGACGGGCGAACGATTGTGGAGCTACCATACAGGCGGCATCAGCGCCACACCCCTGGTCGTCGACGAGGTGGTCTACATCGGCTCAGAGGATCACCAGGTCTACGCCTTCGCCGCAACAAGCGGGAACCTGATCTGGAGTTATGCCACCAGGGATACGATCGCGTCAGCACCCGCCGTTGCCTCGGGCCGGGTCTACGTCACCTCGCACGATGGTAGCGCCTATGCCTTCATCAGCGACCGGGTGTGGAGCTATACAACGCCGGGCAAGATCCAATCCACGCCCGCCGCCACAGACGATTACGTCTACGTCGGCTCGCATGATGGTCGTCTGTATGCTCTGGATAGCGCCACCGGAACGGAGCAGTGGAACTACGTCACGCGGGGCAGCATCAACTCCTCGCCAACGGTTACAGACGAGGTGGTCTACGTTGGCTCAACCGACCATGTGCTCTACGCAATCAGCAGAGCCACCGGCGCGTTCCTGTGGGGACACGAGACCAGAGGCAGCATTCATTCATCACCAACCATCGCTAACGGCACTCTCTACATCGGCTCGCACGACAACAGCCTCTACGCGCTCGATGTCAACTCGGGCGAAGAGTTCTGGACGCTGACGACGGGTGGCGTCATCGCGGGTACGCCAGCTGCCGACAAGGGCATCATCTACATCGGCTCGCAGGATAGCAGCTTCTACGCGCTCGACGGGATGTCAGGTTTGGAGAAATGGCGCTTCGAGAGCGAAGGAAGCATCTATTCGTCGCCACGCGTCGCAGCGGGAGTGGTCTACTTCGGGTCGCGCGACCACAAGCTCTACGCCCTGGACGCGCAGACGGGCAAAGAGCGCTGGAGCTTCATCGCGGGAGACTCGCTCGACTCATCGCCCGCAATCGCCGACGGGATTGTCTACATTGGCTCGCACGATCACAGGCTGTACGCCGTGGATGCGCAGACGGGCAAAGAGCGCTGGGGCTTCACCAGCGGCGGCGGCATCGAATCGTCGCCTGCAGTTGCAGGTGGCGTCGTCTACTTCGGCTCGCACGATCACCATCTGTACGCGCTGAATGCACAGACGGGCAAAGAGTTGCGCCGGTACACCACCGGTAGCGGCATCGTCTCTTCACCGAGGGTCGTGGGAGATAGCGTCTACATCGGGTCCAATGATGGCAATGTGTACGCGTTTCACGCTGTACATAACATATAGAGAGCGGAAGGAAACAGGCAATGGCGAATCAGCAGCATCTCGCAAAGCTCCTGGCGGGCGTAGAGGACTGGAACGAATGGCGACAGCTCCACCACGAGGTGCAGCCGGACCTCTCAGGCGCGAATCTTAAGGAAGCCAATCTGCCACGCGTCAACCTCAGTCGGGCGCTGCTCAATGACGCCGATCTCAGCCGGGCCAACCTCGCCGAGTCGCTGCTCAGCGATGCCAACTTCACCGGGGCCATTCTCGATCGGGCCAGCCTCAGCAATACCGACCTCAAGGGGGCCACGTTGCGGGCCGCGATGCTCAGCAACGTAGATTTGCGCTCGGCGCTTCTGACGAATGCCGACCTCACCGACGCGGACCTGCATGGAGCGGTCCTCACGGGTGCCGATATCAGTGGCGCGACCCTGCACGGCGCGAACTTCGGCGACGCCGACCTCACCGACGTAGACCTCAGCCGGGCCAACACACAGGGAGCGCGGCTCATCGACGCCTACTTCTTCAGAAGGCCGGGCGAGCTGAAAGGCAACGCGGGAGAATAAGCACGCGAGCAAGGGCTACAAAATTTGCCAGCTACTTCGACAAGGGAGAGCCAGACGAGCTCGCCTGAGCTATATGGCCCAACGCCTCACCGCGTTTTCCTCTCAGCGGCGAGTCCTTGCAGGAAGATGCGCAGGAGGCGCTGAAAGGTTTCGTCTTGATCCACGGGAATGCCAAAGCCGCCGCCGCTCTCCAGCGTCGCGAAGCCATGAATAAGGCTGCGCAGCATACGCACGACATGGACCGACTCTTCATACGTCATGGCATACGCCGACAACGTGCGCATGGTAATCTCCACAACCTCGGTCTGCGCGGCCACGAGCTCAGTATCGTTCGGATCGGCAGCCTGCACGGTTGCCGAGTAGAGGCCCGGATGTTCGTGGACAAATGTGCGGTAGACATCAGCTAGCACAAGCACCGCCTCGTCGCCGGACTTGCCCATAATGGCGCGGCCCATGAGCCGCGCCATTTCACGACAGGCCAGCAGCGCCAGCTCGCGCCGCAGGCCGGGCAATCCGGCGACATAATGATACAGCGTCGGCGTACGCACTCCCAGTTGGGTAGCCAGAGTCGCCAATGTTACCTCGTACAGGCCAACAGAATCCGCGAGATCTGCCGCCGCCTGTACGACCCTCTTCAGGTCCAGGCCCGCTCTAGTTGCCATGCACGGTCCTTTCTCGCTGCATACTCAAAAAGGTGAGGATGCTCGGAGCTGTCTGTTCCGGCATCTCCGCGTGCGGATAGTGGCCCGCGCCCTCGATCATCTGCGAACTGGCGTGCAGGCGTCCCGTCAGCAATTGCATCTCCTTTTCGGGTGGCTTGAAATCCGAATCGCGCGAACCCATGACAATGTGGACCGGCACCTGTATCCGCGAGAGGCGAGCATCCGAAGCCGCTTTATCATCCTTAAGCATAGCAAGCACGGCATGCAGGCGGCCAGGCTCTTTCAGGTTTTTCTTGAGCGTATCCAGGTAATCCGTGAAATCGGCGGGTCGCTGTGTAGGATAGAGACCAGTGTAATAGCGACCCCAGAATGCAACACCCCATAGAGGTGACAGGAGGAACGCGTACACTATGTTCAAGAGGCGCGACTGCCAGGCGGGTGCCATAACGCGCACAAAGGGACTGATCAGCACGAGTCCGGCGACCAGCTCTGGCCTCTCGGCGGCGGCGTAGACAGCGGCACCAGCGGCCATCGAGGTGCCTATGATAAAGGCGGGCCCAACATTGAGATGCTCGATCAGCGCCAGCATATCGGAGCCGGTCGCGCCGACTGTGTAATCGGGCCATTTAACGCTGGTCTCGCCGTGTCCACGCACATCCATTGTGACCACGCGATAGCCAGCCGCAACGAGCAACGGCACGAGAAAACGGTATTCCGCGCGCAGATCGCCCAGACCAGGGACGCAAAGCACGAGCGGTCCTGTTCCCTGCTCGTCGAAAGCAAGCGTTCCATCGGGAAGAGTGAGAAATTGAGTATCCATGTGAGAATTCCTTTCTTCTCTATATTTTTCGCAGAAAGACGGTTGAGCGTACGATTATTGATGCCAGACATATATCAGTATCTGATTGATTGCTACCAGGAACGCGAAGATCATTGCCAGGGATGGCTGACCAGCGACATAGAGCGCGATGACGGCCAGGCCGAAGATGACGAGTGCCAGCAGCAGGTGCCACGGACCAGTGAGCGGCATCCATGCTTGCGGAGCCTCGAATGTTCCCCACACCAGCGCGGCCAACAAGGGTGCTCCGATACCAAGTACGATCTTCATCAACGTTCCGCTACCGACCCGAAAACCCCAGTACGCGAGGGCACCCAGGATGCACAGTTCCAGCAGGAAGCTCAGGGCGAGATTGGAATATTTTAGTGTTGTGATCATTATGGTTATCTTTCCTTATATCTAATGTTCGTAGTTATTTAGCTTGTACCTATAGATAATAATCTAATAACATTAAATTGTCAAGGGGAAGAGAACCCAAAAAATTTTAGAAGGGAAAAAGAGACAGGGTGATGATAAAGTTTATCAAAAGAAAAGCGAGTAGGAAATTTCTGATGTAGGGGCAAAACAATCGCGATTATTTTGTTAAAATCCATCATCGCCTAACGGCATAAATGCAGCCTTTACTGTTATAAATGTCTTTGTTCCGTTTAGCAGCTTTAGTGCATTTAGGATTTATCCTATTCTTTATGCGCAAGATGCGGACCAGGAGACCGCCTGCACGAGCAATTGTTTGAACAGGGGATGGCCCCAGGCGCGCATATCGTGTCCCAAGGCGAGATAGCAGACGCGCCCCCGGCCCTGTTTGCGCACATAGAGGGAGGGATGCCCACCAGCAGGCGTTGCGCGGGTGGCGAGTACCTGCGCGGAAGGATCGAAAAGTTCGATTTCGTAAGGCTCGTCTTCTATTTCGAAAGCGGGAATATTGGCGGTGATGGGATGCTCGCGCTCGATGGAAATAGCGAGGCGAGTGAATGCGGCGTGCCCCAGAAAGCGGCTGCCGATGAGATCAAACCAGGTCCGGTGCTGCTCAAACGACTCCATCTCGGCGGCGAGGACGTTGGAGGCATGCAGAACGACCAGACCTTTCCCCGCCTCTACGCTGTGGGCCAGCGCCTGCTGGTCCGCTACGGTCATATACTGGCCCGTTGCGTAGATGACATAAACGTCGGTGGTAGATGTAGCGGGCAGCACGTTGTCAAAGCGCTGCATCCCCACTGCCAGGCGCGTAGAAATATCGGCATCGAGCAGCGTTTTCTGCAGCGCGATGCCGCCGTTGACCAGATCGTGGAAGATGTCGGTCCCGGCGATGATTACCATTGCGCGGATCATATGCGTTTGGCCTCCATGATAGAGTAACGTAGAGAGCGATGGCGGACCGGATGGAGGCAAGCTCCATCCCTACTGTTTGCGTAGTCGCCAGATTTGTTCCATGGGCCAGTGGCGCGCCCACTCGTTCTCTTCCTCGCTACGGTATGTGCTGGAGGTGCCGGGAGATGGGCGCGTCTCGATCAGGTCCTCCACGAGCAGGGAGTTGCGGCGGAAGAGGCGTATCCACTCGCCATAGGGTAGCTGGAAGTCGACCGAATCCGGCCATTCCTGGCGCGTCAGGCCAAAATAGTCGTTCACAAGATAGCGTTCGATGCGATCCGTTCGCACATCGCTGCAGATAAACTGGATCGGCGTTGCGCCCGAAAAGGCGAAGAGCCTACCTGAGCGCAGGAGACGAGCCGCTTCAGGGACCGTGCGGTAGGGATCACAGAAGGTCATCGCACCCCAATCGCAGAAGACGATATCGAAGCTGGCATCAGGCAAAGGAACGGCCTCGGCGCTGGCCTCGATAAGCGGGAAGTCCACACCGGCAGCGGCCATCAGGCGACGGGCATGGGCGAGCTGCCGCGACGAGAGATCAAGGCCAACCGGGCGAGCGCCGAGGCGGGCAAGCGCGATAGACCAGCGAGCGGCACCACAGCCGAATTCGAGAATATCTTTGCCCGCTACATCGCCCAGCACCTTGAGTTCAGCCTCTGGAATGCGCCAGAGACCCCAGGCCAGAGCATTCTTGCCATCCAGAGCCTGCTCGTGGCGCTGTTCGTAGGCGTCGCTGGTCGCCTCCCACAGCGCCTTATTTCTACGGACGTGCTCGGGAAAATCGTTTTCAGAATAACCTGAATGCTTATCTTCGCTCACGGTTGTACCTCACTCAAGTCAGGTGATTTTAGAAAAAGCTGGACCTCTGAAGGTCCAGCTTCACCGCTTTACTCTTCAGTTTGTTGTTTTGTCCGCCATTCATTGTAGTCTACAAAAACGCCATCATCCACGACAAAGACAGAAGGCAGCGTTTCAAAATATTTCGTACTACCCATACGAATCTTCAAACGATATGTGGCAAGGTCATCGCTACACTTGCCAGTATACCCCACGCGGCGCGCAATGCCACAGATATCGCCAGGGCTACTCAACGGTGACACGGAAATCTTTCCCAGCATGTGCTTGACGGTGATGCGACTGATGGGAGGAGTCGGAACAAATACTGTTTGCTTTACCGATTGCTCGCTCATGTGCCCCTCCTTTTGCGTTGAAAGAACTGAAAGGATGTATCAGGAAAAGTTAATAAAATTGTCGCGATTAAAATTATACGAGAGGAAAAATGGAAAGACAAGTTTATGTAACCCGTTGCTGGTAAGCACAGCAATTGTAGAATGTGAAATAGTACCACCCCTATCGTTCTCTCTAGAAGTAGCGTATAATCCAGAAGACGGTCCTGTATTTTACACGAGGAGGTTTCGCGTTGGTAGCGATTCATGACAATGATCTGACTCCGTTATTGAACTCATTCAACGACGGCATCTGCTGTCTCAACGCGCAAGGCGAGCTGCGATGCTGTAACGAGGCAGCACAGGAGCACTGGAGCGGAGAGCAGTATCTCACCACCATGCTGCCGACGCTTCCAGCCATCACGAGAGGTCTGGCAGGCGAGGAGGTCGCGCATGAACTGATAGAGCTGGAAGATAAACGAACTCTGTTAGTGAACGTCTTGCCCATGTACGGTGGGACAGACATAGTTACCAGCATCGTCATTATTTCGCATGATGTAAGCGAATCGGTCCAATTGGAGCACCGCGCGGAGGCGGCGCTGCGCGTATTGAGCGATGCCGCATTTGACACGACGCAAGTTGAGCAGATCGACGAAGCGATACGGCGCGTCGCCGCCCTGCTGCCACAGCTTGAGTCCGTCGACCATAGCATCGCCTTTCGCCTCGAAGGGACAAACCTGATCCCCCTAGCGATCTTCGGCCATAGCGATGAGCAATATGAGCAGTGGCACAGCGAACTGATGGCGGCCAAGTTAAGCACGGAAGGCATGCTGAAATATCCAGGATCACCATATCTACATACATTGCAGCTAGCACGCCCTATCATGGTTGACTTCAGCGAGAGCTTATCCCTGTATAGCAACCCACACAATCTGCAAGCCGCCATCTATGCCCCTATTCTGGTGGATGGCAGCATCGTCGGGCTATTGGGAATCGAGAGAACGCGTCCGCGTGACGAGCTGGGCATCTTCTTTCCGCAATGGAGCATCGATCTGCTCGCGGCCCTGGCGCGGCTCACCAGCATGAACCTGGAGAAGAATGCCCTGCTCAACGCGGTCGGCCAGCTCCAGGACGAGGTGGAAGAGGCGCAGAAGCTGCTCAACCAGAAAGAAGAGTTCCTCTCGCTGGCCGCCCACGAGTTGAAGAATCCGCTCACGGCGATTCGCGGCCAGGCCCAGGTGATGCGCCGCCGCCTCAACCGCAGCATCACCGCGACGATCGAAGCCGAAGACGAGGAGACGCACGATCTCATCAAAGGATTGGAGAGCGTCGAGCGGCAGACGCACCGCATCGAGCAGATCATCAATACCCTGTTGAGCACCAGCCGCATCGATCTGGACCGCCTGGAGCTGAGGCTGCAGCCCGTCGATCTGGTGCAACTGGCAAAGCACACATTGGAGGCGCTGCTTCCTTTCAACCGCAATCACGAGCTATGCCTGTTTGTCGAGGACCAGGCGATCCAGCTTGGAACCGACAAACAAAAGAGCGTACCGGTCGTTGTAGTGCAAGGAGATGAGAGTCGCTTAGAGGAGATGCTTGCCAACCTGCTGAGCAACGCGATCCGCTACAGTCCACAGGAAGGCAGGATCACGGTCTCCGTGCGCCACCTCGCGGGAGGCTTCGCGGAGATGTCGGTGCAGGACCAGGGCATCGGCATACCACGCGAGGCGCAGGCGCACCTGGCCGAGCGTTTCTATCGCGCAGATAACGCGCGCCGCGTCAGTGGGCAGGGACTCGGCCTGGGACTCTACCTGGTCAACGCGCTGGCAATCCACCACGGCGGCCACCTCTCCGTCGAGAGCGAGGGCATTTCCGGCAAGGGCAGCACCTTCCGCATCGCGCTACCAATGCAGTAGGGATGGGGCTGGCCTCCATCCGGCTCCTAAGGGCTCTTTGGCCAGGCATGACTCCGCTTGCTGAGCCGGATGGGGGCCATCCCTACTAGTAATTAGCTCACGATCACGCGCTCAGGTTCAATCTTGAGAATAATACGCACGTCGCCCGGCTGCATCATGGTGTATTTATCTGCGCCGGTGTATTTCTTTGCCATCTTATCGATGTGATCTCTGGCACCCTCTTCGGTTACTTCCACGACGTGCCCGCGTACCAAGAGCCAGTGCCAGGGATTGGCGGGATCGACGATATCCAGGCCAACCTTTGGCTGCTTCTGCACGTTGCGCTCCTTCTGACGCCCTCTCGTTGTATTGATCAGCACATGCGTTCCATCATAATCGACCCAGACAGGCGTGACCTGGGGTGTGCCATCCGGCATTACTGTAGCAAAATGGGCGAGCGCGGGTTTCTCGAACAGGTCAAGTGCCTTGTCGGGAATAGTTGTTGCGGACATAAAAAGTTCCTCCCAAATTTTTAGGCGGTATCGATCGAAGGTGCATACAAGCGGCACCATTCAAATCAGATTGCGTAGACAATCGCAAGTAGTCAGACTCCTCTCGATCGCTTGCATGTATTGTAGCCCTGGGCTCGCTTGCTGTCAAAAAGGCTCAGCAAAAGAGTTAGATGGAATAACCCTGTTTCCATAACCCACCCTGTTGTAAAATGACGTAGAGTTTGATACAGTAGAACACCAAAGGATGCAGCGGCTCATAGTAGAGCAAGTCATACCTATGCTGCATCAGCTGTGATGATAAGACATAATCAGGAGGTTTACTGTGGTAGCAGAAGCCCACAAGGAAACGTTGGGATTTCAAGCAGAGGTAAAGCAACTGCTTGATCTGATGATTCACTCGCTTTATAGCAACAAGGAGATCTTTCTACGCGAACTGATCTCCAACGCGTCGGACGCTATCGACCGCCTGCGCTTCGCGACGCTTTCAGATGAGAAGCTGCACGAGAACGATATCGATCCGAAGATTTATGTCGCCTACGATAAAGACGCTCGTACGATCACTGTCTCCGATAATGGCATTGGTATGAACCGCGAGGAGGTCGTCGAGCATATCGGGACCATCGCCAAGTCCGGCACGCGCGAGTTCTTCCAGTCCCTGACGGGCGATCAGCAGAAGGACGCGGGTCTGATCGGGCAGTTCGGCGTCGGCTTCTACTCTTCGTTTGTGGTCGCCGACCGCGTGACGCTGATTACGCGCCGCGCTGGACTTGCGCCTGAGCAGGGCGTGAGATGGGAATCGGACGGACAGGGCACGTATACGCTCGAAAGCGTGGTCAAGGAGACACGCGGGACCGAGGTGATTCTACACCTGCGCGAGGGCGAAGAAGAACTGCTCTCCGGCTCCCGTCTGCGCCAGATTATCCGCAAATACTCGGACCATATTATGGTGCCGATTCTGATGAAGAAGGAAGACGCGGATAAGACAGACGAGGAGAACGAGCAACCGACGGAGGAAGACGAGCAGGTCAACCGCGCCTCGGCGCTGTGGACGCGCCCCAAGAGCGAGATCAGCGCTGAGGAGTACAACGAGCTGTATCGCCACATCTCGCACGATTTCGGCGATCCGCTGGCATACGTGCATAGCCGCATGGAGGGGACGCACGAGTATATCTTGCTGCTCTACATTCCCGAGCACGCGCCTTTCGATCTGTGGATGCGCGAGCGGCGTCACGGCGTCAAGCTCTATGTGCGCCGCGTCTTCATTATGGACGACGCCGAAAAGCTGATGCCCGGCTACCTGCGCTTCGTGCGCGGCATCGTCGATTCCAGCGACCTGCCGCTGAACGTCTCGCGCGAGATTCTCCAGCACAACAGGCTCATCGATACGATCCGCTCGAATTCCGTCAAGAAAGTCCTGGGGATGCTCAACGATCTCGCCAACAACGAGAAAGAGAAGTATGCCACCTTCTGGAAAGAGTTCGGGCGCGCTCTTAAAGAAGGTCTGGCCGAGGATCCCGGCAACCAGGAGACGATCGCCAAATTGCTACGCTTCGCCTCGACGCAAAACGCAACCGATGTGCAGGATGTCTCCCTGGACGATTACATCGGGCGCATGAAAGAGGGACAGGACAAGATCTACTACATCTCCGCCGACAGCTATGCCGCCGCCAAAGATAGTCCGCTGCTAGAGATCTTCAAGAAGAAGGGCGTCGAGGTTCTGCTGCTCTCCGATCCCGTCGACTACCTGATGGGCCTCGAACTGCGCGAGTTCAAGGGCAAACAGATCCAATCCGTCTCCAAAGGCGCGATCGACCTGAGCAAGCTGCAAGATGTCGAGGACACGTCGTCCGACGAGCAGAAAGAGAGCATTGGCGAGGGCAAAGATCTGCTTGAGCACCTCAAAAAGGTTCTCGATCAGCAGGTAAAGGAGGTCCGCATCACAACGCGCCTGACTTCTTCGCCCGCCTGTCTGGTCGTCGACGAGTACGATATCGATCCCAGCCTGCAACGCCTGTTGAAGGCAACCGGACAGACATTGCCCGCGACAAAGCCGATTCTGGAGATTAACCCGCATCACCCGATCATTCTCAAGCTCCAGCAGGAGAAGGACGAGGAGCGCTTCAGCAACTGGGCCTTCATCCTCTACGATCAGTCGGTACTGAGCCTGGGCGAGCAGTTGGAGAACCCGATCCGCTTCGTCAATCGGCTCAATGAGCTGCTGGCAGGGCTGTAGGGAAACGGAGTGCCTTCTACTTCAAAAAATATGGGCGAGGTGGAACAAATTCACCTCGCCCATAGCTATACTTCTAGAACGACACAGGCAGCGCTTCTAATCCGCGTAGAATGAACCCACTGCGCCAGCGAAGGTGATCTGGCGCAACGTTTAGACGCAAATTGGGCATGCGCTGGACCAGCGTACTGATGGCGATCTGTCCTTCTAAGAATGTGCTGTGGAAGTGCCATACAATTTCACCTCTCCAGTGCAAATAGAGTCTGTGGCTACGTTTCCTTTGCTATCCTACCCTGATCATTTTGTTCAGTCAAGAGGCAACTTGTCTTACACGAAGAACAGGACACGTTGTGGATCTTTTTCCTCAAATTGAGAGCAATGCACTACATCAAGCGGGAAGTAAGCCCTCGAAGTGGCAAGAGCCAGTTATTGGACAAACAACACTCACTCACGGTTCGATACAAGAAACACCAATTGCCCATTCCATGTTATAGTAGAGGTAGCTTTTCTGCCGATAAACGTATCCATAGTATTACAAGCAAGAGACATTTAAGGAAAAAGAGGTTTCATCTCGTCGAGGGGTTTGATAGGACATATGCAACACGAACTGCTGCTCCAACGTATCGTCGAGGAGCTAAAACGGGTCCAGGGCGTGCGGACTATCGTTCCGGGCGGATCATACGCCGCGGGCGCACAACGGGCGGACTCGGATATCGACATTGGTCTGTACTACGAGGAGGATCTGGACATCGCCCATATTCGTTCTATCGCCGCGACCCTCAACGATACGCCCGACTTTACCGTTACTGAGCTGGGAGGATGGGGGCCGTGGGTCAACGGCGGCGCGTGGCTCACTATTCAGGGGCAGCGCGTCGATTTTCTCTATCGCAACATTGATTTTGTTTCCTCCACCCTCGCAGAGTGCAAACAAGGGATTGTGCGCTCGGACTATTGGCAGCAGCCCGCCTATGGCTTTCACAACTTTATGTATTGTGCAGAGACCGCCATTTGCCGTCCCCTTTACGATCCCGACGCCGTTATTGAGCGCTTGAAAGCCCAGGTCGTCAACTACCCTCCCCTGCTCAAGCAGAGCATCAGCAAGACTTTTCTGTGGAGCGCCCGCTTCACGCTCGACAACGCCTATAAACCTGCCACGCGTGGCGAGGTCTACCTTGTCACCGGCTGCCTGGCGCGGACCATTCACGCCCTCGTCCTGGTGCTCTACGCGCTTAACGAGACCTGGTATCTCAGTGAGAAAAGGCTGGCCGCCGATCTTGCCACCTTCAGCATCCAGCCGGAGAATTTTCTGGCGCGCAGCTACGCGCTGCTGGGCGCGACCGGCACGACCAGCGCCCAACTGCTGAAGTCCCTGGCAACGACGGAGGCGCTCTATAGCGAAGTAGCTGCGTTGGGAAAAGATGTGTAAGATAGCCTCGTCGTTACACCTGCGCATTCTTCGATGCGTCCTGCTCGACGGTCGCCTGCTTCTCTTCGGGCGATGCCTCTTTGCCTGCGATGAGCAGAAACGCTACCAGAGAGCTAATCAGGGCCAGGACCATTGCGGCGAGCATGACCGTGCGGAAGCCGTCGACGAATGCCAGCTTGATCGCTTGCGCGGCGGCGGCCTGCGTCTGCGCACCCATGCCGCCCGGTAGCGTGATGCCCGCGAGCTTGCTGTGTTGTGCTTCGATGGCGCTGAGTACGTTGTCCGGCAGGTGTAGCGAGTTCAGGCGCGCATTCAGGCTGCTGGTGAATACGCTCGATAGCAGGATGCCCATGACCGCGATCGAGAGCAGACCGGCGGCACGCGAGACGGCATTATTCACGCCCGAGGCCACGCCCGCGCGGCTCTGGCTGACGGAACCCATAACCGCCGTTGTCAGCGGGGCCACGCTAATGGTCATGCCCAAACCCAGCAGGATCACCGCCGGAAAGAAGGTGAACCAGTAGCTGCCGCCAACGGATTGCAGGGAGAAGACCAGGTAGCCGCTGGCTGCCACGATCGGTCCCACGATGAGCGGCAGCTTCGCTCCGTAGCGCCTGACCAGTCCGCCGGACCAGCTTGAGAGCGCGAACATCAGCAGCACGAACGGAAGTAGCGCGCTACCCGCCTCCGTCGCCGAGTAACCCTGCACCTGGATCAAGTTGAAGGGGAAGAAATACAGCGCGCCACTGAGAGCCGCGTACAGGAAGAGTGTCAGCAGGTTGGTTCCGCTGAATGTGCGCGAGCGGAACAGTGTCAAGGGTAGCATGGGATAGCACGTGCGGCCCTCGTAGAGCACGAAGGCGATCAACGCAACAATGCCTATAAGAAGGGCGGCGATCACCGTGGGCGAGCCGAAGCCATTGCTGCCCGCCTCGATCAGTCCATACACCACACCCGCCAGGCCGATTGTGACCAGCAGCGCGCCGATCCAATCCAGGTGGACGCCGCCCTCCTCGTCGCGACTCTCCGGTACGCGCCAGAAGATCAGTATCAGCACCATCACAGCCAGCGGCACATTGATGAAGAAGACCCAATGCCAGGAGGCGTGTTCGACCAACCAACCGCCCAGGACTGGACCGAACGCCGAAGTGATCGAGGTAAAGCCGGACCAGATGCCGATGGCGCGCCCGCGCTTGTCGGGACTGAACGAGGCGCTGATGATCGCCAGGCTTCCAGGCACGAGCAACGCGCCGCCGATGCCCTGAAAGGAGCGGGCGATAATCAAGAGCAGGATGTTTGGTGCCAGGCCGCAACAAACCGACGCGAGCGCGAAGACGATGACGCCGAGCGTGAAGATGCGGCGTCGTCCAAAGGTATCGCCCAGCGAGCCGCCCACCAGGATAAGCGCGGCAAGGAAGAGCGAGTACGCCTCCACCACCCACTGCAAATCGGCGGATGTCGCGCTAAACGCTTTTTGCAGCGCCGGAAGCGCTATGTTCACAACCGAGCCGTCGATAAAGGCCATGCTCGAACCGAGAATCATTGCCGCGAGAATCCACCCACCACTGGTGTCGGTTGAGTTTTTCGCATGCGGTGCAGACAGCATCACATCCATCCCTTTCTGGAAGCCACGCCCTTTCACTGGCAGTGGAGGAAAGAACGACTGCCGTGCACGGCAGAAGACCGTTCTTGTCACTAGTACCTTTTTCCCCGTTTTTTGGTTCATACGCGTTTTCTGGTAGACTATGGGTATGAAACAAACCCTGACCGCCAAACTCAAATTGCAGACGACCCCAGAACAATTCGCCGCCTTGCGGACCACGCAACTGGCGTACCGCGATGCGCTCAACTTCGTGAGTCGCTATTCCTTTGAGCATGGCAAGATCAGCAGCCATGCAGGCTTGCAGAAAGGCACGTACTCCGACGTTCGTGCTCAGTTTCACTTGCCTGCACAACTGACCTGTAGCGTGATGCGGGAGGTTGCGGCCACCTACAAAGGGCACTGGACCAAAGCGAAAAAGAATGCCGCTGCACGCAAAGCTGGACAGACCACCAGGCGGTACAAAGGGCTGGACACGCCCCCGAAGTTTGTTTCTCCCACGCTGACCTATCAGCGCGGCAAAGACTATGGCTTCAAGGCCAACCAACAGGTGAGCATGTTGACCCTGGATGGTCGCGTGGTGGTCTCCTATCAAGGCTATCATAAGCATATCACGCTGTTGCAGCGTGGCGCGGAGGTTGGAGCAGCGAAGCTCTGGTACGACAAAGCACACAGGCAGTATTATCTGTTGGGGTCCTTTGAAGTCGAGCGACCCGACCCGACGCCTGAGCAGAACACGCAGGTCATCGGGGTGGATGTCGGCGTTCGCTACCTTGCCGTGACTTCTCCCTACACAGGAGATCCCACCTTCCATTCGGGCAAACAAATCAGGAACCGAGCCAATCATTACGCCAGGGTGCGCAAGCGCTTGCAGAAAAAAGGCACTCGTTCCGCCACCCGTCGCCTTGTGGCGCTCAGTGGACGAGAGAGACGGTTGAAAGCAAACGCGAACCACACGATTTCCCGACGTATTGTGACCGATCATCCGCATGCACTCATTGGAATAGAAGAGTTGACAGGGATACGAGAACGAACCAGACGACGAGCCCACAGGCGCAAGAAGAATGGCAAGGGAGTGGAGCGTGCCTCGGTCAGGCAACGCAAGAGCAACCGTGTGTATTCGCAGTGGTCTTTTGCCGAACTGCATGGCATGCTGGCCTACAAAGCCGTGCTCTCCGGCAGTGTGGTGGTGCGCGTCGATGCCGATTATACCTCGAAGGGATGTCCCATCTGTGGGCATATCGACGAGGCGAATAGACTCAACCACGGCCTGCTGTTCTGTTGTGTCAACTGCCACTATAGCTTGCATACCGACCTCATCGGAGCGCGCAATATCGTGATGAGAACGCTTCTCGTTCGACAGGATTGGGCGAGAACGGGGCAGTTGTCAATTGCCCCAGGCTCTTCTGCAGAGGAGCCGGATGTCTCGGTCGGTGAAGCCAAAGCTGCACGTCTGAAACGATATGCAGAATTGCGGTGGAGACCAGAGACAAGCTCCTGGTCTTAAGACCAAGGGGTATCTTGACATGGGGGCTTATAAATATTACCCATTGTATCTCTCTCCAGAATAGTTTGACGGGCTGGATAGTCGGGCTAATTGCAAGGACACCCTGCTACACGCGAACTTGGCATGTAGGTACTGATTTCTGCGGGTACACATCGTCGATATTTGCGATTACCTGCGCCCACTTCCTGTATAGGATATCTTAAACTAATAAGGAGTCCCCTACAAGTAGTGTCCAGGGTTTCACCTCACTCCCTGGACATTGCAAAGGGGATATATTCTTTTGTGCAGTTCCTTTACCGGGCGACGTTCGTTTTGATAAATGAGCGGCAAAACATACACCACCGTCTCCCAGTAAAGAAAGGTAGGTAATGTGTGAAGAATATAGAAATGAATGTTGAGGGTGATAAGCTCATTATTGTGGTTGATTTAAACCAGGAATTTGGACCTTCTTCAAGCGGAAAGTCGATTACGGTCGCCAGTACAGAAGGCAACGTGGCGATCCCCAATCGCGAGGAGATTAAAATCGGTCTCAATGTGTATAAGCCACGACCAAAGAGTTAATTACATGTTATTCATGATGATGGAGGACAGGCGACCTATGAGGTCGCCTGTCC
>JALYTQ010000279.1 GCA_030854195.1 Chloroflexota bacterium | reverse complement strand
CGCGTGATGGGCAATCGGATGGCGGCAAGCGCCATCCCTACTATAGTGTAGCAGGACTCATTATTATGTCAGAGTTACAAGCAGATGGAGCAAAGGAGCAGGCAGGAGATATGGAGCCTCTTGACAATGGAGCAAAGGGAGTGCCCAGCAATGGGAACTCTCCACGCATCACTCTGCGCCTGGTACATCCCTCCACGGGCGAGCCGCTCGCGCATCCCTCGGTGGCGCAAGGCGGCCCGAGCAGGGATGCTCCTCCATGGCTGCGACCGTTTTTTAGCCTGCGCGTGCAGCTCTTGTTTACGTACAGCCTGGTCCTGGTGCTGGCGGTCATTCTTGTGTCGTTGTTTGCTTATAAACAAGCATCCTCGTCCACGATCGCGCTCATTGCCCTCGGTGTGACCATTCTGGGCATACTGCTGGCACTGGTGTTTACTACCCTGCTCTTACGCCCCCTCTGGCGCGTGACGGACGCGGCACAGGCTATCGCTATTGGAGATCTGGAGCAGCGCGAACGACTGCCACTACGCCTGCCGCCTCAAGATGAGATTGATCGCCTGGCTGGTAGCCTCAATGAGATGGTGACGCGCCTCGAACGCGCTGATGAGATGCAGCGAGCGTCCGAGCAACGCTTCCAACGCTTCTTCTCGGATGCCTCGCACCAGCTCCGCACGCCGCTTACCTCGATTCGCGGCTTTACCGAGGTGCTGATGCGCGGCGCGAAAGATGATCCTGAGACGGCCCAGCGCGTGCTGAAACGCATGAAGGGCGAGAGCGAACGCATGACCTATCTGATTAATGATATTCTGACCCTCTCGCGCCTCAATAGCGACCACGCGGAACTCAAATTGCAGTACGTCAACCTGGTTGAGCTGGCAACCGAGGGAACCGAGCAGGCAAAAACGCGGGTCAGAGATGATCGCACTATTACGTTCAAAATGAACGCGCAAGGACCAATGGGCCTGCAAGGGGATAAAGAGCAACTTAAACAGCTGCTCTTTGTGCTGTTCGATAACGCGCTCAAACATGGCCGCGCGGGCTCCGAGGGCATGATTACGCTCCAGCTCGATAAGAGCGATAGACAGGCCATTCTACGCATGATCGATAATGGCGAGGGCATCTCGAAAGAGGATATGGGCCACATCTTCGATTCTTTCTACCGCGGCCATCAGCCACCCGTTTCTGGCAATGGTGGGGCCACTGTCGGTACCGGCCTGGGCTTGACCATAGCGGCGGCGATTGTGCGCGCCCACCACGGCACGATCTCCGCGCAAAGCGAGCCGGGCAAGGGCACCGAGTTTACGATCACGCTGCCCTGCATCAACTGAACGCCGTCATTTTTCCTATTCGCATTGACCGCGCGTGGTCTACCATGATACACTGCCTTCGAAATAACAGGTATTGCCACTTTACGGCGCAGAGCTTTGTAGTGGTCGGAAAGACGTGGTCTTCCGCAGTGAAGGTGAGATGTAACCATGTGGACTTCAACGCTAGACCTCGATCCGAAACGGGTGCTGGTGACACAATTGCTCAGGCGTATCTGGCGCGGCGCTTGTTTTTCCTCGTTCGCGCCGCTCCAGGTACAGAATCTACCACGACAGGCGCTGCCCTCGACTTCCTGGGTGCGCGTGCGCAATCGCCTGGCGGGCATCTGCGGCAGCGATCTGCACATGATCCAGGCCGATGGCGACCTGCGCATCGCGCCCGCCGCCATTCAGCAGCAACGCCGCTCCTATCCGGGTCACGAGGTCGTAGGCGAGGTCCTTGAGGTGGGTACCGATGTCCAGTTCCTTAACGTGGGCGATCGCGTGGCGCTTCAGTATGCTCCAAATTGCCTTTCCACGGGGATGCAGCCGCCCTGCCGCTCCTGCTCCCTGGGCCACTTCAATCTCTGCGAGCGCGGCAATCTGCCACCACCGCATATGCTCGGGGGCGGCTGGAGCGAGGAGATGCTGCTCTCCGAACAACAGCTCTTTCGCATACCTCCCGACATGAGCGACGAACAGGCGGTATTGCTTGAACCTGCTTCGGTCGCGGTCCACGCCGTACTGCGCCACCTCCCACGCCCCGGCGAGCGCGTCCTGATTATTGGCGCTGGCTCGATCGGTCTACTTATGCTGCAGGTTGTACGCGCCCTGGCTCCGCAGGCGGAGGTCAGCGTGCTGGCGCGCCATCCCTTCCAGATAGAGCAGGCCACCCGCCTGGGCGCGGCACATATCATCTACCCGCAAGATAGCTATATGAGCATACAGCGGGCCACAGGCGCGCAACTCTATCAAGGCTCCTTTGGCAACCGCGTGCTGCTCGGCGGATACGATGTTATCTACGATTCCGTGGGCAGCCAGAAAACTCTGCACCACGCTCTGCGCTGGGCACGGGCACAGGCAACTGTTGTGCTGGTCGGACTGAACCTGCACATGATGCATGTCGATCTCACGCCCGTCTGGTACCAGGAGGTGAACCTGCTCGGTTCTTTGGGCAGCGGCGTGGAGACCTGGCCGCCCGCCAGCACGGAACAACGCGCGACGTTCGAGGTTACGGCGGAACTCGTCAAAAATGGCCTGCTCCAACCCGAGCATTTAATCACGCACCGCTTCGCTTTGAATAACTACCAGGCGGCTATCAAGACGGCGATGGAGAAGGCGCAGAGCCGCGCAATTAAGGTTGTCTTCGACTACTCGCTCCTGCCAGCATCGGTCGTACCCAATATTCGCGCCTCAGCCGCCCGCAAGCGCCGCGCAACCCCACCACCCGCTCTCCTTCCCACGCCCGATGAGCAAACGCCCGAGGAAGTTTCTTTTCCCATAGAGGCGCTTGCGCTCTCGACGCAGATCAAGCCGGAAATAACGCCCGCTGCGCCGCCTTCTCCTCCCGCGCGTACTCCTGTCGTCGCCTTGAGCGAAGAGGAGGAACTTGATATGATGGAGGATACGCTCAAATCGCCTGCGCTTACCAGGCGGACAGAAAGCCCGGCCCCTGCTGCGCATGAGGACGTTGAAGAAACCTACGCGGATATTCCTGTCATTGAGGCTATGCCCACTACTTTTATAGCAGCCGAGGAAACACCCGCTGCAATCACCCAGACGGATGAAGAGCTGCCCGTTGCAACTGCTCAGCCGACCGAAGAGTCGCCTGCTGCAAGCGATCACATGGCAGAGGAAGCTCCCGTTGCAACCGATCAGGCAGACGAAGCATCCCCTGTAGCAACCGCCCAGACACCTGAAGAGTCGCCCGTAGCGCACGCTATAGAGCCAACAAGCGACACTCTGCTCGCAGCAAGGGTAGGGGAGTTACAGACCGCATCCGAGCTTCTCGAAACGCAACCTGTAGTAGACATTGAGTATGTCCCCGATGAGAACGAGCAGGCCACTGATGCGATGCCGCATTTTTCAGAATCGTCTGCGTCAGATACTCAGGACGCGTGGTCCGATTTTCCTGCTGAGCCGCCTCAGATGCAGGATGAGCCGTCCGATTTTTCGGAGCCAGCAGAGACATATGAAGAGCCGCCGGACTTTGTAGAAAAGGAAGAGGGCGGAGAAATTGACGAAAGTCCCGCAACTGCTGAGAGCAACCACGCGTTACTACATGTAGAGAAGCCAGCAAACGTTCAGGTCCAGGCGCGCCCACGCACGCGTAAGAAAAACAGCCGCACTACCCAACGAGGGAAAAAGTAGTGCCGCTATATTTATACTAGAACCAGGCACATTATTATTAATTGGAGAATATATATGACTATGAGCGAGCAGTCTGACAAGCGATCAGGGGAAGCATCGGCACCACACTCATCTCCTGAAAAGCAGCCCTCCACATCAGCGGCAGAATGGCAGGCACCTTCGCGCCCTATGCCTGCGAAGGAGTACCAGCGTAAATCCTCCACTCCGCCGCGTCTTCAGGCAAGCAAACAAGCTGGAGCGACAGCATCTTCCACTCCGTCGCAGGCCGCGTCTGCCACAGCGTCAGAGTCAGAGTCACCGCAGTCACCACGGCCTCCACAGCCACGTCGACGCGGTGGTTTCCGCTTGCTCGTCACATTGCTGCTGCTCGCCATCGTTGTGGGACTGGGCAGCATTGTCGGACAACGCTTATTGAACGGGTCCTCGATTGTACCCGCGCTTACCGCTCAAAGCCCCACGAATACTGGTCCTTTCGTGCAGCCGCCGCTCAATACGCAGCAGATCAACGATCTCAGGCACCTTGTTACCCATATGAAGTATAAGCAACTGGCAAGCCTCTATGTTTCGCATATGACTCTGGATGAAGAGCTGGGTCAGCTGATTATGGTAGAGTACGGCGATACCAGCTACTCGCCAGATCTGGATATGATGGTCAACCAGCTCCACGCGGGCGGCGTCATTATGTACGAGTTCCAGATGATAACCGCCGGTCAGACAAGGCACGATATCGATCTAATGCAGAAAAACGCGACCTTCCCCCTGCTCGTCTCTACCGATGAGGAGGGCGGCATTGTGCATAGGCTGATAAATATTTACCCGCCGCGCCCCTCCGCGCTCTCGATTTATGAGTCTGGTGACCCCGCCAACGCTGCGGCCCAGGGACACCTGGTCGCGCACGACTTGAAGGCGCTGGGCATTAATGTCAACCTGGCTCCAGACGTGGATGTGGCGCTGATTCCAAACGCACCGGACCAAGTGACGCGCACCTTCGGCTTTACTACTAGCTCGGTTATTCAGTACGCCGGTCCCTACATCAAGGCGATGCAGGGCGATGGCGTGCTGGCGTGCATCAAACACTTCCCCGGTCTGGGCGATGCCAATATTGACGCGCACTTCGGTCTCCCGGTCGTCAACCGCACAAAGGATCAAATCTATTCTACGGAGCTTGTCCCGTTCAAACATTTCATTCAATCGCCGGACAAACTGGAGAATCCGGGCATGATTATGCCAACCGATGTATTGATGCCCGCGATCGATCCTACCTATCCGGCTGAACTGTCGCATACCTTTATGACCGATATTTTGCGCAAGCAATTTGGCTATGATGGCGTGGTTCTGACCGACGCGCTCTACATGAAGGGCGTTGAGATCAATGGTCAGCCAGTCTCTATGCCACAGGCGGCGGTTATGGCTCTGAACGCAGGCGATGATATGCTGCTCGGTCCTACGGGCGCGGGCCAGATGATCGATATGCTCAATGGCCTCAAAGCGGCCCTGCAAAATGGCACGCTCTCTAAGACACGCGTCGACGAGGCGGCGACACGCATTATCGCGCTCAAGATGCAGAGCGGTCTGATGCCAGCGGTCCCTCCCCAGAATTGAGCAAGGGGGCCACGTGAAAATGGCTATAAGGAACCGCGCTGCAGGCGTTCGATGATCTCTTTCAAGCGGCGCGTCTCGGCGGCGTGCTGATCGCGCAGGCGCGTCATCTCCTGATCGAGGTCTACCTGCAACTGTTCCATACGGTCCTTCATATGCAGGATGGCCTCGACGCCAGCGAGATTGACGCCCAGATCGCGCATCAGGCCACGAATATGTACGACGCGTTCGATGTCGCGATCCGAATACAGACGCGGACTATGGGGGCTATCCCCCTTGCGAGCAGGCGAGATCAATCCTAAGCGTTCGTAATGGCGCAGCGTCTGCTCGTGTACCTCGGCCTTCTGTGCCGCCACGCTGATAATATACCACGCGCCATCACTCCTCTCAGGCATGCCAGTACCCTCCTTTCGCGCGGCTATGAGTGTACCTCGACTCCCCGACTACGCGCCAGCTTCTCGAAGAGCTCGCGCTCCTCCGTTGAGAGGCGCATAGGCAGGATGACCTTGACGCGCGCGTAGAGATTGCCGTTGCCGTCTCCGCGCAGGTGCGGCATGCCTTTCCCTGCCAGACGGAACGAGCGGTTATTCTGCGTCTCCGCTGGTATGGTCAGAATGAGCCTGCGCCCATCCGGTATCGGCACCGGTACCTCTCCACCGAGCATCGCCTTGACCAGTTCGACTTCGACATCGACGTAGAGATCGTCGCCCTTGCGCTCAAAGGCGGCATCGGGCTTGACGCTGATGACCAGGAAGAGGTCGCCACGCGCTCCACCGCCAATGCCAGGCTGCCCCTCGCCCGCCACGCGAATCTTCGAGCCGTTATCGACGCCCGCCGGAATCTTCACCTGGATGCGCTTATTGCGCGGCACTACGCCCTGTCCGTTGCAGCTCGGACACAGCTTGCCGCTCGCCTCGCCGGTTCCTTTACAGGTCGGACAGACCTCGGTGGACTGAATATTGAAAGTACGCGTGGCACCGAGGTATGCCTCTTGCATGGTAACTTCGACCGGCTGCTCGATATTATCCCCTGTGCGCCGGCGTATATCGGAGCCGTTGCGTGGGCTACGCGCGCCCGCCGCCTGCCCGCTGCGTCCAAACAGCGCCTCGAAGAAATCGGAGAAACCGGGACCGTTGGGATCAAAGTCGAAGGGGACGCTGCGGCTGCTGTACGCGGAGCTGCTCCGGCGCGAGCTAGCGAAGTTGGGACCGAACTGCTCCTGCCAGTTGGGGCCGAGGGTGTCGTACTTCCTCCGCTTGTCGGGATCGGAGAGTACTTCGTATGCCTCGTTGATCTCCTTGAACTTCTCCTCCGATTTCTTATCGCCGGGATTTACATCGGGATGATATTTACGAGCAAGCTTGCGAAAAGCCTTCTTGATATCGTC
>JALYTQ010000278.1 GCA_030854195.1 Chloroflexota bacterium | reverse complement strand
CAAGAGTGCAGCGGGAGCCATAACGCGTCTGGCACCCGCCTACTACACGGTCGATATTACCGTTCCGCGCAGTCGCCTGGCCCAGATCCTGACGGAAGTCAATGCGATCTGCCAACACTACGATGTGCGCACCGGCCATCTTCTGCACGCGGGCGACGGCAACCTGCATCCTATGCTGCTCATATCCGACCCAGAAGACGCGGATTTGCTGCAACGTGTTCACCACGTTGGGCGCGAGATCGTCAAATGCAGCGTAGAGATGGGTGGTAGCCTAACGGGCGAGCACGGCGTCGGCATCGAGAAGCGCGAATACATGTCCCTCATGCACAACTCTGAAGAGCTGATGACGATGTGGGATGTGAAGCAGGTCTTCGATCCGGACAATATCCTCAATCCCGGTAAGGTCTTCCCGCCACCGACGCCGGGCGAGAGCGGTCCCTTCGCGGGCTATCTCGCGGAAGAGGATACAGACGAGCAAGACCTGCAAGTACCGGGGGAAGAGACCTTCACGCCAACGTCAGCGGTAGAGGCGGCGCAAGGACTCTTAGCCCTGGCAAAAGCTGGACGCCCAGTCCATATTCAGGGCTACGAGCATGTTCGGGGCTTCAATGGCACGCAACCGACTCCGCTCGTGCTCTCCACCAGCGCGCTGCACGGCATCAAAACCTACGCGCCCGACGACCTCTATATCACCGTCGGGGCGGGCACCTCTTTAGCCGAGATTCAGACCTTCCTGGCAAAGGAGCGTCGGCAGATACCGCTGGCCTCGCCCTGGTCCGAAGCCACCATTGGCGGACTCGTCGCCAGCAATATCAACGCCCCCTTGCGTATGCGCTACGGTGCAATACGCGACCTCGTGCTCTATGCCACCGTCGCCCTGCCCAATGGACGCGTCATACGCACGGGTCGGCCCATCGTGAAGAACGTCGCGGGCTACGATCTCACCAAGGTCTTCGTCGGCTCGCACGGCACGCTGGGTCTACTCGTCGACGTAACATTGAAGCTGCTGGCCCAGCCACGCGCCCGGCGCACGCTCCTGATCCCCATCGACGACTTGCGCCACGGACTGCTCTGGTCGCGGCAGATGCTACCCCTGGCCCTCAACGCCTCGGGCATCGTCATCAGCAAAGGCTATCAAGCAGAGGGACTATCAGCGAGCAACTACCTCCTGGCCTACACCGCTGAAGGCATGCCCAGAGATATAGAGGCCGAGCTCGCCCAGGTACAGCAGGCGCTCCACGAAATGGGCGCACCCAACCCATTAGAAGTCGCAGCGCCGACCGCAACCGACATCTGGGGTTGCATACTGGGGAGCGCTGTAGATAGCTCGCTACTGGTGCGCGTCGGCGTACCATCCCGCGACCTGCCCAGATATATACAGGACCAGTCCGAGATTTTGAATACAGCACCCTTCATCGCCGATATGAGCGCGGGCACCGTCTATGCGCTCAAGGAGACGACCGACCCGAACGAAGCCAGTACCTGGCTATCCTCCCTACGCCGACCCGCGCTAGCCACCGAAGGCTACGCCATCGTCATCGAGGCACCCGCCACGCTCTCAAGCAAGCTCGACAGATGGGGCTACCAACCCCAGGGGCTGGATCTCATGAAAGGGCTGAAGAGGCGCTGGGACCCGAAGGGTGTTCTGAATCCGGGGATATTTGTGGGGGGGATCTAGAAAGTCTCATTGCTTTGAAGAGGCGTTGATGGCATGAGGCGTCATCAATGCCTCAGTGGCATTTTAGAATAGGCTTTATCTTAATAAAAAATCGTAATCATCTTGAGTTATAAATCCTCTGTCTAAAAGTTCTTTAAAATAATCCTTTTTCCTTAGACTCTCTCTCAACAAACCCTTTAGCATCTGGACAGGGCAATGCATCTGCTTTGCTTGTAAAGACAATATACTGTCATCAATCTGTTGATTCTTGCGCCAGGAGCGGGAAAATTTTGTGCGAGCAACTATTGTTCCATTTACTTTGAGCTCATACCTGACATGATCCCCACCCTCATCAAGCTTGTAACCAAGGACCTCTAGAACGTTGATTAGATGCTTAACAGACGTACCCACAAAAAAACTTCACACCAGTCCTACATAAAACCGAAGCTTAGTAAAGTCCTTAAACAAAGAGCGAGATAAACTCTCTTTACGTTTTTGAAACCATATAAGCTCATCTACAAGAGAAAAAAGGTAATTAATAATAGCTTGGCTGGCACTCTCCCCTAATTCATAGACATCAGATATATCACTGACAGCAATAAAACCCTCTTCAGCCCGTTGCATTTTTATATAAAAAGAATTTAATACTCTAGCCCTCCCCACACCAGGTACATCAATCACAAATCCTCTTTGAATATGGATGCCAGGAAACATTCCTTGCCTGACAGAGTAAACGCCCCTATTTTCGGAGGCAGTACTTATCAAATCGACTGGTGCAGGAGTGGTTTGTGAGGCTTTAGAAACGTAATCCTGTTGAGGATACTCAACTGCCATTGCTAATCCTCTCCTTCTTCTTTCGCTTGTGATTCATGGAATAAGTTAATTTGCTCTGTTTGCTGATTATAAACGGACTCCATTAAATCTATCATCTGCCTCATAACGGCTCTAGTTACAGCAAAACGGCACACAGGACGCGCATCAATAGTATCAGTATTTTGTAAATCCTTGATATCTTCAATCTCTACAGGTAAAGCAGTACCTATAGTAAGAAAAAACTCTTCTAGCCCAGAACGTACATTAAGAACATTCACAAAAAGAGTAGGCAATTCAGACTCTTCAACAAATACAGGTTTAAACCGCCTTGTTATCTTTCTCTCTTCTGCCATAATTTTCACCATTTCCATAAGGACAATTTTTGTCTTTAACCCTCACAACATTATATTACCATAATGCTTAAGAAAAGACCTGCCCTCTTTTGCAGCCTCTTACATCAGGAAGGGCTGCATACTCTTTGTAGCTCCACTGTCCCTGCCCTGGTCCGGGAACATGAGTGGCGGGAGCAACCACCGGCAGTTTATCGAGAGGTGTTGACATGATAGCTCAGCCTTTCTTATAGATGAAGGATGCTGATCAACGACTAAGGCGGAACTGCTTACTGAGTTATTAGAGAGATGATGATAGGAGCGTATGCCTATAGCATCTATAGCTTTAGACATACAGGATAGAGGGTGGGCGACAAGGGATTCGAACCCCTGACCTACTGCGTGTAAAGCAGCCGCTCTAACCAGCTGAGCTAGTCGCCCGAAGAGTACAAGCATAAGAGAAGCGACCATCGCGGTCGCCACTACTATTTTCTTCTGCATCATCATCATCCACCTATCCACATAATCTACACGTTAGTTGCTTGTTTTATGGGTGCCCTCGAGTGGATTCGAACCACCACGCCTCTCGGCACAGGCCCTCAACCTGCTGCGTATACCATTCCGCCACGAGGGCAAGTCATAACGGATTACGCATGAAATATTACACCTATTGCTACAGGTTGTCAAGAGGGTAGAGGACTCTTTTCTTACCTTCTATTTCCCCTCTACTGATCAGCTTTTTCGAGGGCGTAACGACGCAGCAACCCACCTCGTCGCACGCCCGCGAATCTGGCCGGTTCCGCTCCACTCGCGGGCACGGGCGTCACCGATATGGATGGCACGGCGAAGGAGGTGACTGGCTCAGCAGCTACTGACGCGCCTGCATTTGTGCTAGCCTGCCAGACATTCTCGGTGTAGACGTTGGTGGATTGCAGTTCGGCACGCGGTGGCACGCCAGTAGCGGCGGCGTAGCGTGTGAGTAGACCTCCTCCGGCGACGCCTGCGAGCACGGGGACAGGCGTTGGCTGGCGTTGTTGCGACCAGGACAATTGTTCGGTATTCGCTGCGGGTTGCGGCGCGAGTACGGGTGAGAACTCGTTGGCGTAGAGCGCGGGCAGGGCCAGGGCTTCTGTAGATGGCGTCTGCATGGCTGCAACCGCTAATGGCGAGGGCATAGGAATAGCTGGAACACTGCGCCTGATGATCAATCCCCATAACGCGATGGCTAGCGCGGCCAGAAGTCCTAAGAGGATTATGAATGGCGATGTCGAGGGCGTATTTTGTTGTACGGCAGGCGCATGGTGAGCGGCAACGGGCGCGACGGATTTAGTGACGGGTGCCTGCGCTTTACCAAAGGTATGCGCGTTGCTGGTCGTTCCCTGCGGCTTTGGCGCGGCTACGTGCAGCTGTTTGTGCAGGGTACGTGCTGCATCGAGGCGCGGCGTGGGCGATGGCACCACGGTTGGCGGTGGCGCTTCGCCGTGGTAGCGCGCCATAAGATTGACTACCTTGCCAGCCCATAGGTACGCGCTGGTGGTCCCGACGTAGGGGCGGCAGATGGTATACACAGAGGTCAGTCCTTGATCGACATAACGGCTACGCAGCAGGTTGAACCAGTCGACGATGGCAGCCGAGTAGGATGGGTAGATGGTGTAGCCGTCGAACGCCGAGGGATAGCCGACGTTGCCGCGCACGCTGCCGGGATTGCGATCAGCCAGGCCGACGCCCGCGGCACCGTCGTTTGTCTCGGTCCACCAGACGCCAAGGGCGAAGGCATCATCGATATTCGTCTGACGAGACGCGGCCTCTATGACGGCTCCTGTGCCAACCATTGGGCTCCCCATCTGCGCCAGAATCTGATCGACGGTGCGCGCTGGTAGCGTGGGTGGACCAACGACGTTGCTCCCGTCGGCATGCGTTGGCTGCGCGTGCTGCACCTGCCACAGCAGCGCTGCCGCGCCCGCGAGCAGGATAATAAGCATACACGGGAAAATAGTCAAGCGCAGGCGCTGCTGTACGCACCCCGCGCTCTCCGAACTCCGTTTACGCTGCGAATTCGCCATCATTCTTCTACCAATCCTGAATGTTCTTGTGTCCCATTGCGCGCTTCCCATATGAGCTGCTAACACAATGGTCCATTCCTACAAATAGTGTGCCACTATTTGGCCGCCAGAGCGTTTTATATAATAAACCGTTTGTTGCGTCCTTCTTTACAAGGAGATTGAATGAGTACGCATAGATATTTCTAAAATTGTACCATGCCATACGATCATTGAGCTCAAATCGCGTTCTTAAATAGGTAGTATGTCCCACAGGGGTATGCTATACTGAGATGCACGGAGCATTGCAAGCAATGTAGAGAAAGATGAGGGGTTCGCCATCAACCAGCAAAGCGGCCAGTGGAATAATACACAAACAGGGAAGCTAGACCGCCGCACCTTACTTCATAGACGTTACCATATTCAACGCGTCATCGGGCAGGGCGGTATGGGAGCCGTGTACCAGGCGAAGGACGTGAAGCGCCAGACGGTATGCGCAATTAAAGAGATGAGCCTCTCGATGGTATCGCCCGCTGAGCGCGAACAGGCGATAGCCAATTTTAAGAGCGAGGCGAAGCTTCTCTGGGTGCTGAATCATCCCAATCTGCCATCTTTCACTGGCTTCTTCAATGAAGGCCAGCGCTACTACATGGTGATGGAGTTCGTTGATGGCTCCACGCTTGAGGAACTGCTGGAGCACAATGGACATCCTTTCTCGGAGAGGCGCGTGCTAGGCTGGGCGCGCCAGATGTGCGATGTCCTGGAATACCTCCACGGCCAGCACCCGCCGATCATCTTCCGGGATATGAAGCCTGGCAATGTTATGTTGACGCGCAATGGGCGCATTAAACTGATCGACTTCGGCATTGCGCGCTTTTTCCGTCCCGCTGGCTCACAGGATACTCAGCTGCTCGGCACACCCGGCTTCGCTCCACCAGAGCAGTATGGCAAGGCGCAGACCGATGAGCGCTCGGATATCTATTCGCTGTCAATCACGCTCTTTCAGCTTCTGACCAATACGCTGCCCGAGACGGGCTTTGGTTTGAAGGATGTGCGCGCGATCAATCCTGAGATCTCGCCAGCGGTCGCGCGCGCTCTGGAAAGGGGCGCGGCCCTCGATCCCGAGGAGCGCTACAATAGCGTCGCGGATTTTCGGCGCGCTCTGCTGGGCGTGGGAACCTTCGTTTTTGAGAATGGCGACCAGGCGACGACGCCGGAGGAGCTGGCGGAGCTGTGCGCGCGCTATCCAGAGGAGGCGTCGGACTACCTCGCGGATGGCGAGATCGAGTCGTGGCTGCTGGAGATCGGCGATACGACGCTGGCGCGGGCGGCGCGGCATATTCGCGCCATAGAGGACGAGCCGCTGGTGGCTGTGGAGCAGTTTCTCCAGGTTGTGATGGGGCCGAACGCTCGTCTGCGCAGCTATTCGGCTCCGCAACCGGCAATTCAAAGCAATGGAACTTCGCTACCTGGGCCAACGCCCGCGACGGGACGCGGCAACCGCAGCTGGTTCTCGCGCAAAGCTACCTCGCCGATCCTGGTCAGCCCGCGCATGCTTGACTTTGGTAAAGTGTATCCGGGCATCTCCGCTCCGCTGGTTATCACGATCAGCGGCGATCAGGGCTTGATGGTCAATGGAACGGTGCATACCAATGAGCCGTGGATTCTGATCGATCAGACGCAGTTCGATGGCATGATGACGCGCGTCAATGTCCGCCTGGATAGCAACCAGCTACAAGGTGGGACGCATTATGTCGGTACGATTCTGATCACGCCCGATGGCACGCAAAAAGATATCGAGGTCATCGTGGAGGCCGATACCATTGGCT
>JALYTQ010000045.1 GCA_030854195.1 Chloroflexota bacterium | reverse complement strand
CCTCTAACTGGTGAAAAGGTCAGGAGAGCTTGAAAAAATCAGCGTCTGTTGGCATGCTTTGAATATGCAAACAAACAAAGAGCCAATGGACGCGTCCCTTCAATTTTGCCCCAACGAGTCGTGTTGCGCAAGAGGCCAAATGGGGGCAGGCAATATCAGCATTCACGGTCGCAAACGACCTCGTTACAAGTGTCAGAGCTGTGGAAAGACCTAGAGTCGAAAGAAAAGGCACGATGCTTGAAGGGCTACGTACTGATGAGGCGACAGTAATACGTGTGGTAACGCTTCTTGCCTATGGATGCCCACTTCAAGCCATTGTTCATGCGTTTGGACTGGATGAGCGGACCGTTGCAGCCTGGCAAAAGCGTGCAGGAACCCATTGTAAGCGCGTTCATATGGATGTGGTGCAACAAGGGAGAGTGGAGAGTCGGCATATTCAAGCAGATGAAATACGAGCGAAAGGAAGGAAGCTCGTGGTTTGGATGGCTTTGGCGATGGATGTCACGACCCGCTTATGGCTTGCAGGGGTGGTGAGCCAGCATCGAGATCGTACGCTCATTGATCTCCTCTTGCAACAAGCTCGTACCTGCTGTCAAGTCGTGCACGGCCTGCTGGTCTGTACCGATGGCTTTGCGGCCTATCCGAAAAGCATTGTCCGTGCCTTTCGAGAAAAAGTAAAAACGCAGGCAGGACCAGGGAGATGCCGCTTAGAAGCATGGCCCAATTTGTGTATTGCGACGGTGATCAAGCATACAAAGAAAAAGCGGGTGGTAGAAATTACCCGCAAAATTACGAGGGGAACGAGCGAAAAGGCCAAAGAGCTGTTACTTCTGACAAAAGGATGTACTGAATTCAATACCGCTTTTATTGAGCGCTTGAATGGAACCTTTCGGGAGCGCCTTGCCTCTTTAACCCGTAAATGCCGTCATGCTGCTGCACGCATAGGGACCTTGGAGGAGGGAATGTATCTTATTGGATGTTCCTACAACTTCTGCATTCCCCATCAAGAACTCTCGAAGGAAACGCATTTTGGGCACCCAACGACTCCAGCGATGGCTGCCACCTTGACTGACCATATCTGGAGTATTCGAGAGCTCTTGTGGTACAAAGTCGCTCCTGCCTGTTTCGTTCAAGTTAACTCAGCCAAGCCGAAACGATCACGAGGCCGTCCGCGAAAATCGGCTGATGTTCAACCGACTCAGCCAAAGCGATCACGCGGACGACCTCCCAAGCATGTTCTCGCTCAGGTTTTAGCTGCTGCCAGAACGGCAGGCTCATTCACCAATTAATGGAGAGTTACCGCTTCATGAATGTGCTCCTTCTTTTCTACATATTATGGGAAAGGCTCTCTGTGAAAAGAGTACCACATAGATATTGGCAACTTTCAAATGCTTTTCTAGCGCGTAACCATCGAGGCTCTTGTGCCGTGATCTACAATAGATACACGGAAAAGACGTATGCCAGGTGAGCAAATAAAGTGAGAGTAGTTATGAGCACGAAACCATCACAACAAAATATACCGGATCTGATCCAGTTGAAATTAGAGGCATTCGACCGCCTACAGCCAGAATTAGAGGCCAGCTTTCAGTTCCTTCAGGATATCCACGGGCACAAGCGCTTTCCTGCTTTCCCTGTCGCTGATGTCGTGCGCTACCTGCACGCCCGTTGGATTTGCGAGCTCAAGGGACGCCTGCTGGGCGTGGCGAAGACGGTGAAGGAATACGATGGTGAGCGCTGCCTGGACCTGCTGAACTTATGGCAACGCGAGGGTACCGCCAGCGTCGTCGATTTCCTGCAGCACAAACTGGATATGCTCCCCCTGGCCGATATCACGCGTCAATATCATGAAGCCCGTCAACTGAGCAAGGATGATGGACTCGCCCGGCGGCTTGAGCACGGTCGCGTGATTATGTTAAATCGTGGCGTCAACCTCATGCAGGCGCTTGATGCGATCTTCGGGCTGCCGGAAGAGGCATTATTGGCGGAGGTACGCGTCGCCTGTGAGCGCTACAATCACCAATCTGAACGGATTAAGCAGCAACTGGAAGAGATGAAATCGCCGCTCTACTCCTACGTTCCCCACCAGGTCCTGGCACAGCGCAACATGCTGGTGATGAATAAAATGGGCGTCAACCTGACCTCCGCTCCCTCCGATCAGCCCGGCAACCGTTCGTGGCGTGTTGTTCCCCCCACCGAGCCGCTCAGCCCCTACGCCGAACAGGTGGTGGAGGGCTATCAGGAACTGATCTCGCCTACCCACAACAATATTAAGCAAGATACGTTCGTAGACCGTCCTGAACGTAGCGACGAGGGAACTGTCTAACCATCGCACGCCCACACGCGTTTTGTGCTATGATAGATAGTGATATGAAAGAAGGAGCAAGATTATGGAAGATAACAAACGTTCATGGGTGCTGGTTGCCGCGTGGTTCGGCACAATCGCCCTACTCGGCCTGCTGAAGCGCGGCATCGATAAGAAGCGCGCTTAAGCGTACTCGCTTGCTGGCAGGAAGATCGCTTGTACCTCTTAATTGTCAAGCAAGGGAGTAAATAGGAGTTGCATATAGGGATAGAGCGGAAACGACTTCAATTCCTGCTCTATTGTTGTGGTCGATTCGCCCTGCATGGCTATCCAGACCTGTGCACGGTCCGCGCTGATATAAATTGCCTCGACTATACCCTGCTCATTCAGCTTTTTAATATGCGCCTGCTCTTGGGGAATGAGCGCCATCATCTCAGTCCGTTGTTGTTCTGTGAGTCGCTCTGGGCGAAACTGAATCGTGACCATACATTTCATGCTTATTACTCCTTCGCTTTACAGCTTGATTATCCCTCGATCCTCGATCTCTATGCAGCCATGTTAATCAGGATACTTAATCTAGCACGTTTTCCGTCTTTTGCGGGCGTTTCCTGAATGTCAGTGCCCCTGTCGGCAAAGCATAGAAAAGCGCAATTGCAAGATAGAATACGAAACTTATCTTGACATTTATAAGTGAAAGAACCAGCGTTAGCAGATAAAGTGGGATCGAGAGTACATATCTCCGCGACATCTTTTGCACTACCTCATCTTCCAGCTTTTTGCCAATCAGACGCCGTTTTGTCGAAGCGTAGCGCCAGAGTATATTATACATAATCGATGTGAGGAGCATAGTGCCGCCATATACTATCGCCGCCAGATGTAGGTCCCCTATGGGAACATTAGTAATCTGCACCTCTTTTGTGAGGAACGCCGTTGCAAAGGGGATGAGGACGAGACACATGAGCGTAAGTGTATTGAGCAGGAGGAGGAAATGATCGGTGATTTTAATATATTTGAACATGTAATGATGATTAGCCCAGAAAAGTCCGACGACTATAAAGCTGGTGATATAACCCAGGTAAGTAGGCCATTCAGCAATCATTGTCTGCAGGGCTGTCGTATAGGGAGGTTTAACTTCTGGAACCTGGATATTGAGCACTAGCAAGGTAATAGCAACCGCCATCACGCCATCGCTGAACGCTTCCAGACGCTCAGTGCTCCGCTCGTTGTCCAACGACTCGCGCTGCTCAGTGCTCAAGTTCTGTTCCCTTCATATGCTGTTATGGAAGAACCCATCTTCTGTGCGCCTTGGCGCAGATTCTCTAACAATTGCCAGTGGCGCTCGATCGCGGTCATCCCCGTCTCTGTCAGACTGATCAACGTATTGGGCGTTTTCCCAATAAAACGCTTCTCGATCACTACCAGCCCGGCCTCCTCAAGCTTCGAGAGGTGGCTGGAAAGGTTGCCTCTGGTCAGGCCCGTCAATTGCTGGAGGAAGAGAAAGTCGGCGCTGCTACACGCCGAGAGCGCGGTCAGAATCGCCAGCCTCGCGGGTTCGTGCACGAGCTTATCTAGAGCGGCCAATTCTTCAAATGGTCTATCCATCTTGCTATATCCTGCTTTTGTTTAAAGCTGCCAGTGAGTGTATAAGTAGTATGTGGTCAAAGATACCACCAACGAAAAAGATTATGCCAGCCAGCAGATCAACGAGATGATAATAGTGAGCGGTGCCCTGCAAAAAGAGCAGAGCACGCAACGAACTGCTAAATAACGGCAGCATACTGGCAAGCGCGACGAGCAATCCCAGTACAAGATAGTGTGTCTGCTCGCGTCCCATCTGCCACCAGTAAAAGCAGAGGAAAAGCGCCGTTGCCAGCCCAAAGACGCTGATCATTGGATGTAAATTGCTATCTATCTGTGTCCCCGTGCTGTAGATAAAGAACAGCAAAATAGCCGTCAGACGCCAGCTTGCCTCCTCCTGTGGCGGCATCTCGACTTGCCCGAACTTTCGTCGGTAGTAGTGTTCGGCCAGCTGTTCCAATGCAAATAGTATACTATACAGAAGCAGGAACGCGGCGAAATCCTCCCAGCCATTCTCTACGCTGGGAAGGATGACCGGACGCAGCCAGAAGCTCCATACCGCGATAGCGATCAGCCCCAATCCCACAGGTAGGAGCTTGAGTCCCCGCAGCGCGTTATAATGGCCCGCGATATAGCGCATCCGCTTCAGATCTTGCATAGTGAACATATCTTGCCTCATTGTTCGAGCATCCATATCTACTGTTAACTCTCTAATTACAGACATGTTTGCATTGCAAACATAATCATACTGTAGACGGTCCAGGCTGGTTTGTCAAGGTAATATGAGCAAAGAGCCAGGATTGCTTGACACTTCTACTGCCGAGTGTTGTATTGTTAGGTGTCGGCGGCAGTATTGCCTGCAACAAACATTTACGCACCTGGACTGTCTATAGTCAGGTACGGTGACAGGCTAGCGCACGGCGTTTCTGTGGTGTACTGTGCGGATCAATATATCAATGATAGTTTTCGTGAGCAGAGCCGAGGGAGGCTGTATGGCTGGTTATATTCTTCTCGAAGGTGGTGCTGAATTCGGTGGGCGCATGGCCGAGCCTGATCGCCGTGCAATCGCCCTGGCAGGTGGTCCCACAGCCTCTATCAGTATTATACCGACCGCCGCCGCGCCCGATAACAATCATCGCCGCGCCGGAAACAATGGCGTCAGCTGGTTCCGCCACCTCGGCGCTACACACGTCGAGTCTCTGTCCCTGATCGATAAAGCCTCCGCCAACGATCCTGCAATCGTCGCCAGCATCGGTCGCTCGCGCCTCATCTATCTGCTCGGCGGCTTCACCGGCTACCTTGGCGAGACGCTCAAAAACAGCGCTAGCTGGCAGGCTATGCTCTCAGCATACGAAGCAGGTGCAGTGATCGCTGGCAGCAGCGCCGGAGCTATGGTCCTCTGCCAGTATTACTACGATCCTGGCAAACGGCAACTCGTTGAGGGACTGAACCTGCTGCCCAATACTTGCGTCCTCCCGCACCACAACACCTTCGGCAAAAACTGGGCCGCCCAACTCTCTCAACTCTTGCCCCAGGCCACCCTGCTTGGCATCGACGAACGCACCGGTATGCTCGATGACGAGGGCAGTAAAACAGGCTGGCACGTCTATGGACAGGGCGCTGTGACCGTGTATCGTCATGGTCAACCCACGATATACAATGCCGGGGCATCCTTTAGCGACGATTTTTCGTGAAATACCGCGCCTCTTCCCCACTTGTTTTTGGCATATTTGTCTGGTATACTTCCCTGAAAAGGTTAGTTAGTGTACAGTAAACACCTTTTCTTTTTTGTCTGACCAGTTAGTGTAGTGTGTACACTATTCAAAGGAGAAAAACGGCATGGCCTATAGCCAACCGTTCGACATCGCTATCGTTGGCGGTGGCATCGCGGGTCTCTCGGTCGCTCTGCGGCTACCGCAGCATATGCGCATCGCTCTATTCACCAAGGGACAGCTTGGTGAGAGCAACACGCGGTACGCGCAAGGTGGCCTCGCGGTCGCTCTGGGGGCGGATGATAGCCCGGAACTCCATTTCCAGGATACGCTGGCGGCGGGCGCGGGCCTGTGCGATGAGGAGGCGGTACGTATCCTGGTCGAGCAGGCACCGGAGGCGGTGCGCTGGCTCATCGAGATCGGCGTCCAGTTCGATCGCGCACAGCCCGGCAGTTCCGAACACGCGACGCCGGATGGTCTGCTGCTTGGTCGCGAGGGAGCGCACAGTCGTTGGCGCGTACTGCATGCAGGCGGCGATGCTACGGGTGCTGAAATCGAGCGCGCCCTGATGCTTGCCCTGCGCGCGCGCGCCTCGGTTTCCTTGTATGAAGAGACCTTTGTAGAGAAGTTGCTGGTAGAGAATGGACGCTGCGTCGGCGTGCAGGCTATCGATCATGCTGGTGCGGCTTTTCGTGTGGATGCGCGTTCGGTGGTGTTGGCGAACGGCGGTGCTGGGAACCTCTGGCTGCATACCTCGAATCCGACGGGGGCAACCGCTGATGGCCTGGCCCTGGCATGGCAGGCGGGTGCCGCGCTCAGCGACCTGGAATTTATGCAGTTCCATCCCACTGTGCTGGTCGCGAATGGCACGTCCCACCTGATTTCGGAGGCGGTGCGCGGCGAGGGGGCGTACCTGCGCAACCACGCGGGCGAACGCTTTATGCTCCGTTATAGCGCTCAGGCCGAACTGGCACCGCGTGATGTGGTGGCGCGTGCTATCCTTAGCGAGATGCTCGCCGAACAGACCGATTGCCAGTATCTTGATTTGCGTCACTTGCCCGCCGAGAAAATGCACGCTCGCTTTCCCACGATCTCCGCCATCTGTCGTGAACATGGCCTGGACCTGGCTCGCGATCTGCTGCCTGTTGCGCCCGCGGCCCACTACTGCATGGGCGGCGTCATGGTGGATAGCCATGGTCGCACAACGCTGCCGGGCCTCTACGCGGTTGGCGAGGTGTCCTGCACGGGAGTTCACGGCGCGAATCGGCTTGCCAGCAACTCCTTGCTTGAGGGACTGGTATACGGCGTGCTTATCGCCGATTGGCTGGCCTCGCCGTATGCGACTCATGATGGACTGTCCTTGCGTAAACATACAACGGTGATTGCCTATGACTCCCTCTTAGCAAATGAGGATATGTCATTGGGTAATACGGAGATGATGACGATAGCGCAGGTGCGAAATCACTTGCGCCAACTGATGTGGCAATACGTCTCGCTCTGTCGCGATGAAGAGGGTCTATTGGAGGCGAAAGGCAAAGTGCAGGCGTTGCGCCGCCAATTATCCGAACGTTGGCCTGAACAGGGTGAGCATGTTGTGTGGCGGGCCGAGACCATCAATATGCTCCTGGCGGCTGAACTGGTCGTGGTGGCAGCGTTGCAGCGCCGTGAGAGTCGCGGTAGTCACTGGCGTCTGGATTATCCAGAGGCGGAGCACAGCCTGGCCGGATGTCACTATGCTTTTCGGCGCTTGCCCGTTGATGCCAATAACTTGTTGAAACTGCAAGAGGAGATTGCGCGCTATGCTTAACTCATCAGCTGATCTGATTCGCCGTGCGCTGGAAGAGGATGGTGCCGATGCCGATATCACTACGCTGAGTACCGTCCCCGAAGATCAGCAGGCAAGCGGGAGCATCGTTACCCGTCAGGCCGGAGTCATTGCCGGGCTGGCGGTTGCCGCTGAGACCTTTCGCCAACTCGATAGCCGGATCTCCGTCGAACTCCTGGTTCGCGATGGGGCAGCCGTTGCGGCGGGCGATGTGCTGGCCCATCTGAGTGGTCCCGCTCGCTCCCTGCTCAGCGCGGAACGAGTGGCGCTCAACTTTCTTGGGCGTCTCTCCGGTATCGCGACAGTCACGGCTCGTTGTGTGAGCGCAGTGGAGGGGACAAATGCGCGTATCCTGGATACACGCAAGACGACGCCGGGATTGCGCAGTCTGGAGAAGGCCGCCGTGCTGCTGGGCGGCGGCCAGAACCATCGCTTCGGTTTGAGCGATGGCGTTCTGATCAAGGATAACCATATCAAGGCCGCGGGAGGCGTCGCGCAGGCTGTGACTGCCGCGCGTCGGGCTGCTCCGCACCTGCTCAAGATCGAGGTCGAGTGCGAGACGCTCGCCGAGGTGCAACAGGCGCTGGCGTCCGACGCTGATGTAATACTGCTCGACAATATGGATATTGCAGCGATGCGCGGCGCGGTCGAGATGATCCGCCGCAACTCGCCCCGCGCGCTGATCGAGGCGTCGGGCAGTATTGGCACCAACGGCGAGCGCCTGCACGCGGTTGCAGCGACGGGCGTTGATTTCATCTCGCTTGGTGCCCTCACACACTCCGCACCGAATTTTGATGTCTCGTTAGAGTTTGCCTGATTCATAGAAGGTTCCTAGAGAGATCCCACTGCAGGGACTCTGTGAAGGAGAAAGATCCATGACCATCCAGACCGCATGTGCAGAGAGCCAGGAGACGCGTATCTTGCCGCTCCTCTCGCCACGCACCCGCGCTAAGCACGATCTCGCGAAGCGCAGCGACACTATTCCCACGTTCTACGCCGAGATGGCGGGCGAGGAGCTAGATCGCCGTATCGCCGCCGCCAGGCAGACACTCGGAGAACGGCTCGTCATCCTGGGCCATCACTACCAGCGCGACGAGATTATCCAATACGCCGATTATCGCGGCGACTCGTTTAAGCTGGCGCAACTCGCGGCGGCGCGTCCCCAGGCCGATTACATCGTCTTCTGCGGCGTTCACTTCATGGCCGAGAGCGCCGATATCCTCAGCGGACCTCAGCAGAGGGTTATCCTGCCCAATCCCGCCGCCGGTTGCTCGATGGCGGACATGGCGAACATCGCCGAGGTTGAGGAGTGCTGGGAGATGCTGGCGAACGTGCTGGGCGACGATGCTGGCATTATCCCCGTGACGTATATGAACTCCGCCGCCAATCTCAAGGCGTTTTGTGGGCGCAACGGTGGTATCGTCTGCACCTCGTCGAACGCGCCCGCCGTCATGCACTGGGCGTTTCAGCAGGGGAAGCGCGTCCTCTTCTTCCCCGACGAGCATCTGGGCCGCAATACCGCGCTCAAATATGGCATTGCGGAGCAGCAGATGACGATCTGGAATCCTAAAGATCCTATGGCTTCTGATGATGCCGAAGAGGAGATCGAGCGGGCGAAAGTCATTTTATGGAAAGGCTATTGCACGACGCACATGCGCTTCAACGTCCAGCAGATTGCCCAGGCGCGAGCGGAGTATCCCGGCATCAAGATTCTGGTTCACCCGGAATGTCGCCGCGAGGTCGTCGAGGCCGCCGATCTCTACGGCTCGACGGAGTACATTATCCAGCAGATTGAGCGCGCCCCCGCCGGAACACAGTGGGGCGTCGCGACCGAGATTAACCTCGTGCATCGCCTCGCCAAAGAGCACCCGGAGCAGTTCATCTTCTGCCTTGATCCTATCGTCTGCCCCTGCTCCACCATGTATCGCATCCACCCGGCCTATCTCGCCTGGGTCCTGGAGGCGCTACTCGAAGACGAAGTAATCAACCAGGTCTCCGTAGACGAAGAGACAGCCCGCTGGGCACGCGTCGCGCTTGAGCGTATGCTGGCGCTGGCCGCGTAATTTATATGGTTAGTATCAGATTATAAAATGGTAACCATGAGAGAGCGATTTATGCATCCTATATAAAGAAACGGACTCATAAATCGTTCTTAAATATCCGCAAAATAACTTCAAAATAAATATTGTACTTATTTATTTTGAAGTTATTGGTATGCTTGCCAGTTACAGAAACATATGTTTGTAGAATAGCCGTTCTATGCTTCACTTACTTGCAGATAAGCATATCAATAAGATACAATAGAATTTATTAAAATATGCCTTTACTACTATACGAGTGAGGAACTAGTTATCTGTATGCGATTTAATTAAGCTTCTCGTTACTTTATCATGGGATGAAGCCTCGTTGGGTGATGATTAGGAGTGTAATTGTGGCATCTTTGTGGCCTGAGGTTGATACGCTGATGTTGTATACTATTGCCCTTAAATTTGAGCATCTTTCACTACAAAGCTGGGGTATATCAAGCCGTACCCTCAATGCTTTACTCCGTTACAACTTTAAAATGACTGTTGGAGATGTAATCCGAGCGGAGGATGATTTCGTTACTATACGGGGCCTTGGTACAGCAGGCATTGAAGAGCTAAAAACAAAAATATTACAATTGCTAGCAATTGAGTGTGATGCTGATACTACAAACTTGCCAGTAAATCAATTACCAGCACTAAATGATTTAAAGTTTTCCGAGTGGCCTGTGAAGGCTTCTCCAAAAGTACTCTTCGAAACCACACAAGTACTTCCATTAAGCTATCTTCATCTTGATAATAAAACATATGAAGCTCTTATGGATGCGGGCATAAATACTATAGGCCAATTATATAACGTTAATAATACTTTCGTAGGAAATATTAAAGGTTTTCATGCTAACTCCCTCGGAAATCTCAATAATGCGCTCGTTATGTTACTAAACTCTTTAAACAATGAAAATGAGGTGAATTGGTTCCATTATTGGGAAAATCAAAAGATACAGATCTTTCCTTTAACCACTCCAGCAAATGCTTCCTCTGAGCAAATCTTGGAACAATTACCTTCAGTTATAGAAGAGGTACTTTGCCAGGAACTTGATGAGAAAGCTTCCATGATTATCAAGAGGCGGTTTGGTTTAAGTAATGTAGAACGGTTGACACTTGAGGATATCGGCGATGCATATGGTCTTTCCAAAGAACGTGTTCGACAGATAGAAGAAAAATCATTGAAGATACTCCGATCTGTATTTGGAGGAAAGCGCTATACGAGAAAACGCTATCAAGTTCATCCCGAAATATACCGAATGATAGAACTGATTTGTAGTATTGTAGAAGCAGAAGAAAGTAAGGTAATCTTAGAAACAAAACTCCTTGAGTATGTATATAGCTCTTTCAATATTGATATAAAAAGAGTAAAATCATCTTTATTCCTTATCCTTACCCTTATTGGCATGGAACGCATAGAATTTGATTATCCTGATGCTATACCTGTATGGGGTTGTATAGATTTAGCGAAACGTACTCTGTTAGAGATTGGGATAAAACGCCTCGATAGCCATTTAACGCGAGAGACATCTCTTCCTTACACTGAATTTGACATTCTCACTCAGATTAACAAAGGAGCAAAAAAAACTGAGAAAGTGACATTAGCACAACTCCCCTGGCTTATTGATTTATGCATTTCTGTAGAAAGGCGTGAAGATGGCTCTGTTTGGGGAAAGTTCGAATATTTGAAAGGATGGGGGAATCGGGTAGAGCGACTGCTCATAGAAACAGGTATCCCTATGAGCTTAGCTGATATGGTGCGCGAGATTAACTATCGCCTGGTGCCTTTAGGTCGCCATCAGATAACTGATAATTACCTGGGTAATGACCTCGGCGGAGATGATCGTTTCGTTCCAATTGGGCGTAGTGGTAGTTGGAGCCTTAAATCTTGGGATCATGTTGATACAAAGAGTATTTTAGAATTAATGGAGCAGTATTTAATAACACAAAATAAGCCGGTTACAGCCGATGATATTTATATCTATGTTAGCGAGCGTAGACAAGTGAGTAAAAACTCAATTATTGCTTATTTGGCAACGGAAAAAACTCGCTTTATCAAACTTAGTTTAACAACCTGGGGGCTAGCCAAATGGTCAGATAAAACTACTTCGAATGGTTGGAATGTAATACAAGTAGCAACTTTCGTAGCTTCTATTTTTAGAACGCATAAGGTCAAAGAACTCGAATACAAAGTAATTAAAGAAGCTTTAATGAAAGAGACTGGTGTTAGTGCCAGTACAGCCCAAGGTATGTTAAATGTTAACCCTGTTATTAAAACTAGAAGAGGTAAAAAATGGGGGGAACTAATTGCTGTGCTTCAACCTGATTATAAAGAAATACTTGCTCAGGCACAAACTTCCCATCGACGGCGTAGAGGAAATCCCCGTTCAAAAATTGAAGTAAGTGCATATGAGATTTTGAATGTCAGGCCAGATAGACAAATGCCAATGGATGAATTAATCCGGGAATTACAAAAGCAATTTGACTATGCAGAAGTTACATTATATCAATACATCGGGCAGATGAAATCTATAGAGCGCATAGATGTGCCGAATTCGCGTAAGAAGATTTGCCGAGCGAAAAAAATTAATGGACCTATTACAAGTGGAAATTTGCAAGAAAGAATTAGCAGAAGCGTGAGGGCCATTTTGGAGGCAATGCCTGGCAAACAGATGTCCCTGGCTGATCTTATTATACGCTTACGACGGGAATACAATTGTCCAAAGGCAACCTTGTATCAGTATATTGCTCGCTTAGATTACATAGAGCGAGTAAATGTATCTGGTTCGAAGACAAAGATGTGCCGTATAAAAGATGCGCAAGGAACACAGCTATTTCAACAGACTCAAAATATTACCAATGTTATCCTGCGAGAAGATGTGCAAAAAGCACTATCCAATTTAACTGAAGAAAATGTTGATGTCGGATTATTTCAATTAGGAAGGCAATTTGAGTCAACGCTTAAAACTTTTTTGGTGGCAGCTTATGCTAAACAAAAGTTGGCGAAAACGCCAGGGAATATTAGCCCCGATCAGTTAAAGTTATTTGAAATGATTAAGTGCTTGAAAGACAATGGCTTTGTTACTGATGATGCCGCATTGAGTTATTTAAGACAGCAACGAAATGACCGAGCACATGGAAGTACACCCAATCTTGCAGAGCGACGTGTGCTTATGAACAATGTACACTATCTTGCCAGTTTGTATATTGATTATATCAAATTATTGGATGATTTATTTCAAAATTTGTATAAATGATCAACTTAACTATCTTTTAAATCATAAATTTTGTTTTGGATTCAGTATTTACGCTTATATCACACATCATTGGAATACTTCTTCCTATCTGTCATGTTCTCCCTGGTAGAAGTGAAAATAAGGTGAGGCACTGTCCGCCTTACCCTTTCCAATCGTTATACACAACACGAAACTATCCACTTTCCATAACGAAGGAGATTTATCATGGCTGAAGTAACACAGGTTCAAGAGCAGCAGCCCGCTCCCGATTTTACGCTCCCGGCGGTCGGGGCCGACGATATAGCAAAGAATGGTCAGGTGCACCTGGCTGATCTCAAAGGCCGCACGGTTGTTTTGTATTTTTATCCAAAAGACGACACCCCCGGTTGCACGAAGGAAGCGTGCAGCTTTCGCGACGCCAATCATCTCATGCAGAGGCGTGGCATCATCGTGCTGGGCGTCAGCGCCGATGATGTGGCATCGCACCAGCAGTTCGCTGACAAGTATAGCCTGTCCTTCCCACTGCTCTCCGATACGGATACCAGCGTCTCCCAACTCTATGGGGTCTATAAAGAGAGGAATATGTACGGCAAGAAGTTCATGGGTGTGAACCGCGAGACCTTCTTGATCGATAAAGATGGCGTTATCCGCAAGATCTGGCACAAGGTCAGTCCAGACGACCATGCCAACGAGGTTCTCTCAACTGTAGAGGAACTGCACCTCTAAGCGTATCTCTTGTAAGCACATCCCTTGAGGGCAGGACATTTAATTGTTTCTGCCCTCACGTTTTTCCCCTATCAAGGTTCGGTACTTCCTCATCTTCACATAAGTATTGATGTGATTATTTGTTGCTATGATCGTTATAAATCTATAAGCATCAATAACTTATTGGAGGAAAACTTTGGCCTATTTATTTCGCACACTTTACCGGACATTTTTTGTTAACGGCGTACCATTGCATCAGGTTCTGGTAGGTATCGCACTGGTACCATTTGGGCTTATTATTTCATGGTTTGCCCTTAATGGAGATGGTTACTACTATTATCCCTACATCGCCGTCTTCGGGGTCGCTTTTGCTATCCTGGGTGTCATCCTGGCAATTAAGGGAGGGAGAGTGCTGTTTGCTCGTAAGCCGCCCATTCAAACAGCGGCCTCATTTGAGCAAAGACAGGCGGGGCAGCCTTATCCACAACCCCAGCCGTCTATGCAACAATCCTCTGTTCAGGATTAATAGAGCGGTTCTCCATTCAGCTTGAGATCGTTCCATGTCAACTCGAAGTTCGTAGTTTGTCCCTTACGGAAGAAATCGCTGATGGCGCGTGCCGCCAGCGATGAGAGCGTCAACGCCAGTGGACGCGTCAACGGATAATCGCACGGATCGCCGGGAACCTCCTGGGGAACCTGGTAATCGGGCTTCCATAGGCCGTTTCCGTACAGGCCATCGGCGCTAAAGCCGATGTGCAGGCAGGGAAGAGTCAGGGCGCGCACCGTCTCGCTGACCGCTGCGCGTCCGGCGCGATTATCAAAGGCGTCCACCACCAGTGCGCTCTCCTTGAGCAGTTTAGCGGCGTTGGCTGTCGAGAGCTCGACGACTACCGGTTCCAGTTTTGCCTGTACCGCGCGATAGAGCATATTTGCCAGGGCGCGTGCCTTAGGTGAACCCACCTCCGCCCGGCTGTACGGCTGCGTTGAGAGGTTGCGCATCTCAACGCGGTCCCTGTCGATTAACCTGATACGTGAGAAGCCCATGCGTGCCAGCGTCTCTGTGAGATTGCCGCCCAGCGCGCCTGCACCGCAGATGGTGATGAGCCTGTTTGCGAATGATGCCAGGGAGGCGTGTCGCTCCTCGTGAAAGAAGGGACTATTAGCGTTCAGCATGCATGGTTCCTTTCTGCGCAACTAGCTCCACGGCGATTGTGCCATGACGCTTACAAGGCTGGTCAGGTCGAACTGGCGATCGCGCCCGCTGAGGCAGATGCCGCTGGAGACCACGCCCAGCCGCGCATCAATGGTTGAACGATAGCGTCGCCTCTGTCCATGCTCGCTCCATTCTACAACGAGGTGCCCAGGTGAGCCATCGGTATTGGGAAGCTCGCTGAAACTGTGTAGTGTTGCGTCGGCCTTTGCCAATGCGTGTTGCAGATGCGTTTCCAGCTTATTATGCCTCGCCCCCTGGCGCAACCATTGCCGCTGCTGCTGGCGATTCTGACGTTGCAGTTCATCCTGTCGTCCGCGCTCGCCTGTCGCCTGCTGACGCTGTAGCGGCTCCATCATCATCTCAATCTGACGAATGCGCCAGTAGAGTAGGGCCAACCGCTCAGAGGCCGCCAGTCCAGGCAAGAAATCCTCGGTAGCCTCCACCTGGGCGCTGGCGTCGCGCAGCCATTCGGCGTGCGTCGGATCTGCCAGGCTGTCTGGCCCCTCGAACCAGAGCGTGCCGCCATCGACGCGCGCGATGACGCGCTCAAAACGCTCGGCCCCGTTGCCTGGATCGCAGAGGAAGACTGGGAGTGGCTCGGTCTGAAAACCAAAACGTTGCTTTGCATCACTAGCGTTGAACGGTAGCGCCCACCACGTTCCTGGTCGCTTCGCAGCGGAGTCAGGCCAGAGCAGGATTACGCGCAGGGATGGAAACAGTTCTAGGTAGCCGCCGCGCTCCCACGGTAGCGCCTCACCCAACAACTCGGCCTCGCGTTCATTAACGGGATGAAATCGCCCCCAGCCTGTGAACTCTCCGCGCAACCTGAACTCGTGAACCATTCCGCTCAAGCGCGTACGGATGCGACCTCCGAGCAGAAGGGGCGCAATAATCTCACGTCGCTGCAACTCCGCGCTTTCCTTGCTCAGCTTCGCTATAAGCGAGCGCGCATCGACCTTCGGCTTATCCTGTTCTGGCATTGTCTGGCCCTCCTCCATCGGTTAATTGGGTGATAAGGGATGACACGAATGTTTTGGATGAACACAGTTTACTCATTCATTAATCTATGCTAGAATAGCACTGTATTTTACGGCATTCAAGGAAATACAGGGAAGTGAGGACCAACGGTGACGAAAGAAGAAAACACCTACATCTTTGACACAGAAAGTACAGTTGAGATGGCGCGACTCATCAATCAGGGTCGTATCATTACTGTAGCGATGGATGGGCCGTTATCCGGCATCTCCAATTTGCCAGCTCATGCCCAGATTCTTGATCTCGGCTGTGGTCCTGGTGGCTGGGTTCTCGATGCCGCTTATGTCTGTCCCGATGCAGAAGTGGCAGGCGTCGATATCAGCGAGACAATGATCGACTATGCCAATGCCCGTGCCCGCTCGCAACAACTCACCAATGCCTCCTTCGGCGTCATGGATATCAGACATCCGCTCGATTTTTCTGATGCCTCCTTTGATCTGGTCAATGCCCGCTTGCTCGTCGCAGCGCTCAAGCGCGAGAACTGGGAGCCATTCCTGGCTGAATGCACCAGGATCTTGAAGCCGGGCGGCACTCTGCGCTTTACCGAGCCCATAGACTTTGGCGTAACAAATAGTGGAGCTCACGAGCGCGTGATGACCTTGTTATCTCAGGCATTATGGAAAAATGGCTATGGCTTTTCCATTGATGGTCGCACCTATGGCATGACTAATACGCTACCACACATGTTTCGTGATGCCAACTATCAGCAGGTCCGGTGCATCGGGCATATTCTGGAATTTTCGGCAGATAAGGAGGCGTGGCAAGACATGTACAGCAACTATCAGGCTGGGGTCAATGTTGCCCCTCCCCTCTATGTCAAGGCTGGCCTTGGAACTGCTGAAGAGATCGTGCAGCTCTATCAGCAAGTATTGCTGGAGATGCTGTCACCAGACTTTCTGGGGACATGGCACCTGGTCTCAGTGCTTGGCACAAAACCAGAATAATTAAAATACTCTAAACTATTGAAGCGTACTTTCAGGCAACTGGCGAAGCAGGGAAACAGCCACGAGAGAGCCTGAAGGGACGAAGAGAGCTTCTGTAAAGAGAACTTTACAAGAGGTTCTCATCTATACAACTACTACGCCTGCTTCGGACGCTGTGGCAGCGCGTAGTCCATGATAATCCCAACCAGATCGCTCTTTGTAGGCATCGCGAGCAGGGGAAGAATGTTCGGCAGGCTGTACATGTCCCCTGAGAACTTGTAGCGCATTACCTCGATGCCACGGCCCTGCAGACCTGCGACAAAGCTAGGATTCTCGCCACCGACCTGGACAATGACGACGGAAGGCATGGTCTTCATCTCAGCAGCGTACTTGCTATAGGCATCCCTGAAGTACGGCGCTGTGTTCTCTCCCTCGTCGGTGACGATCACGATATTTTCCGCGTAGACCCTGTCACTCGTCATCTTCGCCAGTGCGCTCCCGATAGAGGTCATCCCGTTGGCCTTGACGAACTTGAACGCCTGCTCCCAGTTGCTGAGTGCCGGACGCCTGTCGCTAGTGACCTCGCTCTTGACCTCGAAGGCTACCGAATCGAAGGCGTAGACGTGGAAATCGGCGCTGATGACCGCGCTGACCAGGGCGGCAAGCTGCTTCGCCACATCGATAGCCTGGGTCATTGAACTGCTCTTGTCTACGAAGAGCGCGGTCGGACGCTTGATCTCTACCTTGTCAGCAACGCGCTTATCGGTCACGTCGGTCAGCTTGCGTTCCATCTCTTCATCGAGGTGGGCGACCTCGATGGCCTTCTTCGCCTTCATCGTCGAGACGCGCTTATCGGTCGCGGACTCGGCGATCTTCTGCTCGATGAGCGCCTTTACGTCCTTGTCGTCCAGCGCGCCACGACGCTTGAGCGCCGCCATGTTGTTGATAACCTCCTGCGGCGACATGGCGTTGATGAGGGCGACCAGTAGCGCCGGAGTGACGTGCTTGATGCTCCCGATCGCGGTCGTGTACGGAATCTTATGCGTCAGGATAAGTTGAGCCTGCTCGTCCGCGCTCTCGGTCTTTGCCAGCTGCTTGAGCGCCGCGAGCGGACTACCCTCCGGCGGCTGCTCGTCGAAGAGAATCGCCTGTGCGCGTACGCCCGGCTTCAGGCGCAGGGTGGCATAGAGATGCTTCAGATCGCTACGCGCGCGTAGCGCGGCCCCATCGAACTGCCTGACGTTGTTCTCGCGCGTCTCCAGGTAGTGCGCGATGGCTCCCCGCAGCGAGCGCGGCGTCTTGCCGATGACGCGCTTGCTGTGATCAACGACGCGCGCGACCTCGAACGGTGCCAGCCGCTGCAGCAGCATCCACGCGACCTCGCGGAACTCCGAGAATTCGCTTGTCGCCAGGTGCGCGACGAAGAGCGTCTTGTGATCGCGCACTTCGCCCTTCTCAAAGTACCAGGGCGCGAGATGCGCGTAGAAGAGCGGGTCGCGCTCAAGGGCGCTGGTGTGCAGCGGTGCCAGTTCCTCAAGCTTGCGGTGCGGCGTGGTCAGGAATGAGTTCAGAATTTGCACGCGAACGTCGTGCTCGGAAGTCTGAGTCATTTGGGTCATCGCATTCACCTCTTTCGTTAGGGTACATCATGATGATAGCTCATTATGATGTACAAGTTTGTCGTGCGAGGATACCTCTCTATTTCTCCGCTAAGCTAACGCCGCAAAAATGCCTCTGATGAGCCACTATGGGTAGCGAGTCGAATTGAAGGATACCTATGAAGAGAAAGAACGCCTGCCCCGTACAAGTCAAAAGAGCTTTTCCCCTTGCGGCTACAGTTGGATTCGAACCAACAACTCTCACCGGTTAGGGTGGGAGTGTACTCCAGTATGTAAGCTCTTTCTGTTAGAGTACAGGGCAGACGAAATTTATAAGCAAGTCAGGACGCGCAAGTCGGGAGGGCTGAAAAAACAGGTCTGACGCCTTTACCATTTGGCCAATCCTCCGCGTGGAGGATGGCGGATTCGAACCGCCAGATATCAGATATCAAAGTTTGTAAGCTCGCTCAGTTGGAGTGCGTCCCAGGTCAAATAGGAGATACCAGTATTCTATAGTCTGCTCCGTGCAAGTCAAAAGAGCCTATTGACGACAGTGCTGAACCCTCAATTCAGTGTGTAAGCTCTTCTTGTGAGAACACGGAGCAGACCATTGCTCGTATGCGAATTAGCCGTAGAGTGCCTCGGGACGCAGGATGACCGCGTTCTGGGTGCGAACGATCACATAGTCATCGAAATGGTCGAGTGGGAGATCGAAGTGGCCGCTGACAGCCTGCTTGATCTGGGTGTCGCTGGCATCACTTCCCAGGTCGAGTTGGGCGAAAGTGAGCTCTTCGCTGCGACCATCGAAACGAACGTGCAGAGCGCGGTTGAGCATCTGTGCCATCTTTATCCCCCCTTATAGTCAAGCAGTATGAGATTGACGTAACGCTTATCTGTTTGTTATTTGTCAAGTAATTTTGATATTCTTACTGTACCTGATTTTGATGCGCTTGTCAAGGAATTTTTGACCATTTTTGACAATGGCGCGAAAATTGGTCACAATAGGGGTATTGCTTGCTACATGTGAGTAGTTGACTGATGCGGCGCGGTTGGCTCGTAGCGAGAAATGCATTGGAGAAAGAGAAGGGGAGAGCCTTATGGACCCGTTTGAGCAGATCAAAGCCAGGCGCGACAGACCTTTTCCAGACGTAGATTTGAGTCAGGGGCGCAACATTGCCTATTCGCGCAGTATGACGAGCCGCATAGTCGAGCTGATCGATGGGAATGGTCACGGCAATATTCATGGCGGCGTCATTTTGCGCATGGTTGATGAGGCGGCGGCGATTGTGGCGATGCGCCATTCGCAGCGGCCCGTGGTCACGGCACGCATCGAGCGCTTCGACTTTTTCGCGCCCGCCTATATCGGAAACCTCGTCTCCGTCCACTGCTCCATGAACTATGTGGGGCGGACCAGCATGGAGGTCGGTGTGGTTGTGATGGCGGAGGATCTGCTGAAGGGCGGAGTGCGCAAGATCGCCAGCAGCCAGGTGATCTATGTGGCGTTGGACGAGCAGAAGCGACCAACTCCTGTGCCCCCGCTGATCCCCGCCGATGCCGAGGAGGCGGCGCACATCGAGAAGGCCCGCATGCGGCGTGAGCAGATGCGCAAGCTTGATGAGGAGTTCGCAAAGTTGCAGCAAGAGATGCCTGAGATGTGAGGGATCTTATGGCGCATGTTATTACGCTCTACAGACCCATTCTCGCCAGCTATGCCCATCGCGCACAAATATTTCGTGGGCGGCGAGGATGTTTGCCCAGGCATTGTAGGGAGACCTTGCGGCCTGCGCTGTGCCTCTCCACGTGCTCGGGTACAATATCTGAAAGACTCCGACAGAATGGCTGCCCCACACAGAAATACGGTTATATGCATGGGCGTTCAATCCTGATTCGCAGCGTGCTACACGCAGGGCACCCGCCGCGTATGGTCCAAATACAGAGATAATCATGCCGGTCACGCTATCGTGCTCCTGCGCCTGTGCCGTCGATCCGGTTGCATCAACTGCCGAGAAGAGGAGCAGGCTGAGTGCTCCTATCAAAATGATTTTCATAAAAGGTCGCGCTACGTTGTACCACTTTACATCATTGTAGTTTATTTGAAATGTACGCAACTTGTTTCCTTCCACTAGATAACTTGCATGCACCACTCAAACCCTCACTATACTACTATACTCAGCAGTAGAATAGAGGTATATTAATATGGAGCCTGGCTGGATGGGTGGTCATGAACGCTGCAAATGGGTCAAACGACCCATCGGTATAGAAGTGCAGAGAGGTATACTAGCGCCAAACAGGCTGAGTATCTGAGAAGATACCTGCCTATTCTGCAAGGGGGAAGTGCATGGTTCATAATCTTTATCGCTTGTATCTCTATATTGTTTCTATCGCGTTGTTGATCTTTGCCGCATTCGCGGTTGGACGACTCTTGAATACGCTGCTGACTTTCACGCCTCTGCATGGCACCGATGGATACCATCCGCCGCCCTCGTCTGACGTTGTGCAATCTCTCGTGTTTGCTGGAGTCTCGCTGGCAATCGCAGGCGCTCTGGGAGGATTGCACTACTGGCTGATCCGGCGCGATATGCAGAACGATCCAGCGGCTGCCAATAGTGCGATCCGTTCATTTTTCCTCAATATGACTGAAGCGATCGGTATTGTTCTGGCCGTCCCAGTTGCCGGTTATGCTGTTTTTGGCATCCTTGCCTCGTCACAGAGTTCGGATGTTGTGGGGGCAACAGCGTTTGCGCTAGCTACCCTGCTGTTAGTGGTGGTGTTGGAACTGGAGCGCCGACGCACGCAGGTCAGCCAGGGGGCGGCTCTGGGATTTCAGCGCCTGCACTTCTATGGTGTGCAGGTGCTGTTGCTCATCTTTTTAACCTTCGCCTGGCTCGGTGAAAGTAAAACCCTGCTGGATACGCTCTTTTTCGCGGGCCGCAACACGCTGGCGGCGTGCTCCGCCAATGGCGATACCACGTATTGCCCCAGGTATAGCGCCCATTTCTTGTTCATCACTTTGCTGTGGTTTGTAGCCTTCTGGGTCGGGTACGGCTGGATTGTCAGAAAAGACTCTGCGCCACTCTTACGCCTGCTTGTGCATTGCCTCAGCTTTGCTTATGGCATAGGGTTTCTATTGGCGGGCATTTACCAGGTGTTCAGGCTGATCTTTCAGCCGATTTTCAGTACGGCCCCCGCGCTGCAGGACGTGCTGGGGCCTGGTGCCACATACGACTTTTTCTCGCCATTGACACTTGGCCTACTCGTCGTCGGTGTATACTTTGTGTGGCTGCATATGGCGGCGCGGCAGAACTTGATTGCACGTAGCGTGCTCGTCTTGACCGAGTGTACGATTGGGGCGATACTAGGGGCTGGCGTCTTCTGGTGGGGCTGTGGCAACGCACTGTATACTCTCTTTCAGCTCTGGGTGCCGGTGCCGCAAAAACCAGATGTGCAGGATTGGATTTCGGCGCTTGCCTTCATTCTGGTTGGTGTGTGCTATGTGCCGTTGGATCTCTACCTGCGTCGTCGTTACGCGCTCGATGCCGCGACAGCTGCTGGTCCGCGTCGGGGCTTTGTGCTGGCGCTTTCGGGCGGCGGAATTCTTGCTCTGGCGATTGGCGGCGCGGTGGCCCTGTATGCCTGGATCACGTTCCTGTTTGGCTCGCCGGTCCCGAACTGGCAGCAGGTTATCCACGGTGGGTTGGCGGCGTTTATCGTTGGCCTCATTCTCGTCATTGTTTACCTGGGAACAGCGGTACGCGAACGCCTTCTGCGCGGGCTGTTCAAGCGTTCAAGTTTAGTAGCTCCTGTGCCTGCTGTGCCAGCAGTAGATGTGACGAGCGTTCAGTCAGCCGGAGGTGCTGCGGAGACAAAGGACGTTGGAGTTAACCAACCTGTTGGAGAAGCGGCAGATAGAGCGACTATTCAGCCTGCTAGAATCGAGGCTATACTGGATGAACTACTCGCTGGGAAGCTGACGCGTGACGAAGCGGCCACGCGTATCCGCTCATTAGCAGGTTCATCTTTACCGTAGCTTAAATTTTTGGAGAGAGAACATGGAGCCGATTGTAACACTCTACGAGCGCGTGCCCGCATCTCCCGCTACCCTGCCACCGGCTTTAGCGACGCTCTACGGTGGTGGACTGGCGCTGCCCCAGGGGAAGGTTGGACGCCCGTATGTGATCGCGAACTTTGTGGAGACGCTGGATGGCGTTGTTTCCTATAGCACTCCCGACCAGACGGGCGGCGGAGCGATCAGTGGCGACAATGCACAGGACAAGATGGTTATGGGGCTGTTGCGGGCAAGCGCCGACGCGGTTATCTTTGGCTCTAACTCTCTGCGCATCGATGCCGATCACCTGCATATTCCATCGTTCATTTTCCCTGCTTTGACCAATGAGTATGACGCGCTGCAAAGTCAGAACGGGCGTCAGGTTCCTCTCAGCGTCATTATGACCGCGAGTGGGCAGGTAAATCTCGATGATCGCACATTTCACACGCCGGGTCTGAAAGCTGTCATTGCGACAACCACGCGAGGGGCCGCTCAACTCTCGCAAAAGACGATGCCCGAGGGAACAGATGTGCGCGTGGTGGAGATGGGCGATGCTGCCAACAAGGTAACGG
>JALYTQ010000044.1 GCA_030854195.1 Chloroflexota bacterium | reverse complement strand
CGCTTCGTACAACTTATCATTCAGCCTATCGAATTCTTCAATGGAATTGCCCTCGCGCCCGAAAGCCTTGACGATCTTGTGGCCTGTATACATCTCTTCCACGTGACCGTTGAGCTCTCCGAGGGAGCGCTGCTGCTGCGCGAAGTAGCGCTGCGAGCGTTTCGCGATACCCACCGTGACGACCAGACTGAGCGGGAGGGTGATCAACACGACCAGGGAGAGCAAGGGACTGATCGTTAGCATCAGGATGATCACACCAATAAGCGTGACCGCTGAGATGATCAGCTGTGTCAGGCTCTGCTGCAAGGTGGTGCTGATATTGTCCATGTCGTTGACGGCGCGGCTAAGAATCTCACCATGCGTGCGCGAGTCGAAAAACTTCAGTGGCAGGTGCGCAAGCTTTGCCTCTACCTCTTCGCGCAATTTATAGACCGTTCTCTGCGCTACACCCGCCATAATATATTGCTGCATATAGGTGAAGACCGAGCTGATTATATACAGTCCAGCCAGGATCAGCAGGACGTGACCGATATAATTGAAGTCGATCTTTGCGCCTGGCACGCCTCTGAACCTGGCAACCAGGCCCTCGAAGAGCTTTGTCGTCGCCAGTCCTAGAATTTTTGGACCGACGATATTGAAAGCTGTGCCGATCACCGCCGTTACCAGTACGGCGATCAGGCGATATTTCTGTGGCAGAAAGTAGCCAAGGAACCTTTTAAGCGTGCCGCGAAAGTCCTTCGCCTTCTGCACCGGCATGCCCATTGCGCCTCTGCCCATCGGCCCCATAGGAGAACCAGCAGCGGGTCGCTGACCACTACGCTCTACACTCATGCTATTTCCTCCAATGAAAGCTGTGACGAGACGATCTCGCGATAGACCGTGCTGGTCTCCATAAGTTCGCGGTGATTGCCGATACCGGCAATGCGCCCCTCATCCAGGACAATGATCTGGTCCGCGTCCATGACGGTTCCTACCCTCTGGGCTACGATGAAAACTGTCGCGTTGGTGGTCTCTTTTTTGAGCGCGGCACGCAAGCGAGCGTCGGTCTTAAAGTCGAGCGCGGAGAAGCTATCGTCGAAGACGTAGATCTCCGGCCTTCTCACCAGGGCGCGCGCGATAGACAGGCGCTGCTTCTGGCCGCCCGAGACGTTGGTGCCTCCCTGGGCAATGACAGAATTCAAGCCGTCCTTCATCTCCGAGATAAACTCGGTCGCCTGCGCCACGTCAGCCGCGTGGCGGATCTCTTCTTCCGCCGCATCCTCTTTGCCGTAGCGGATATTGTCCGCGATGGTACCAGAGAAGAGCACGGCCTTCTGCGGCACAAAGCCTGTCTTGGCGCGCAGATCTTCCTGCGTCATTGTGCGCACATCTACGCCGTCAACGCGGATCGTGCCGGTATCGATATCGTAGAAGCGCGGAATCAAGCTGACCAGCGTCGATTTGCCCGAGCCGGTGCCGCCGATGATCGCCGTTACCTCGCCTGGACGCGCACTGAACGAGATGTTAGAGATGGCGGGCTCTTCCGCGCCTGGATAGCTAAAGGTGACGTTCTCGAACTCGACGTAGCCGCGCTCCGCGTTCGCCTCTTCTGGCACGTCGGGATCGTTGATCTCCGGCTCCATCGCCAGTACCTCGTTGATACGGGTGGCGGAGGCCGAGGCGCGTGGCAGCATGATGAACATCATCGAGAGCATCAGCATGGCGAACAGGATCTGCATGGCGTATTGCAGGAATGCGATTAACGCGCCAATCTGCATATCGCCATTGTTAATACGGATACTGCCGAACCACAGAATGGCAACGGTCGAGATGTTCAGGACCAGCATCATGATCGGCATCAGGCCCGCGACGATTCTATTGACGCGGACGGCGGTGTCGGTCAGATCGAGGTTTGCATCGTCGAAGCGCCTCCGCTCGTGATTGATGCGGTCAAATGCGCGAATGACACGCACGCCGGTCAGCCCCTCATCCAGGATAAGATTGAGCTTATCGATTTTCTTCTGCATGACCTGGAAGAGCGGTATCGCCCGGAACATAATCAAGAGGATGGCGATGACCAGGATCGGGACAGCCGCGAGGAGTACCCAGGAGAGTGTGGCGTCCTGGGAGATCGCCAGAATGATACCGCCGATCGCCATCAGCGGCGCGCTGATCATCATATTCAGAATGATAACCAGAACGAGTTGTACCTGCGTGGTATCGTTCGTCGTTCTTGTTATCAAAGAAGCGGTGCCCATTTTGTCGAACTCGTGCAGCGAGAAGTTTTCCACGTGGGTAAACAGCTTGCCGCGTATGAGACGACCGAAGCCGATAGCGACTCTAGAGGCAAAGTAGCTACTTATGACGGCAGCGATAGTGCCTACAATGGTCACTAACAACATGAGGCCACCGACGCGCAGGATATAGTTGGTATCCCCCTTCACAATCCCGTTGTCTACAATATCCGCCATAAGGGTCGGAAGGTAGAGATTAGCCAGGGATTGGATAAAGACAAGCAGGACAACCAGCGCGATCAGCGGTCGATATGGCTTTAAAAAGCGGAACAGTCGTATCATGCTTCTTCGTCTCCGTTCCAGTAAGCATTCTGTACGTTTTTTTCGTTATAATAGCGAAACACCCTGGCCAGAAGTTCGGCAAGCTCGTTGCTCTGTTCCTCGCCCAGGTAGTCTATTAATCCATGAATGGAGGCAGAAAAGGCATCCGCCGCCTGCTGAGTGACCTTCTCGCCCTTCTCAGTCAGCGTGATGCCAACGGCGCGCCGATCTATGGGATCGGTGTTGCGTTCAATGAGTCCATTCGCCTCAAGGCCCTTAATCAGTTGGGTAACGGTCGGCGAGGTGACGTGCAGTTGTTTGCTGATCTCCGAAACCTTCATTTCGGGAGTGTCGGCGTTCAGCCCCCTTTTGATACAGAACAGCACGCGTATCTCACTCGGTTTGCACCCCGCCACTGATTGTTTATGCCACTCGGCCTTGTTGAATTGCATAAACGAGCGCAATAGCTTTTGCGCGGTTGGATCGGCAGAAATCTCCATCGGTTCCTCCCTACTATAGGGCAGGTGTATAATTACGTTAGTATACAATTAGGTAGGCAACCTAATTATAATACAGACCTACCCATCGTGTCAATAAGCAGAGAAGCAATTTCTATACTCTACTCCACCGCACCAATAAGAGCGCAAGCTCGTTGACAAGGATACGATATATCGTTAGTACAATAATAACGATATATCGTATCCTTGTCAATAGGAAAACCAGAGCGGACAGAGAGCACCAGGATACCCTTTTAATGGCAAAGCATAGTAGGAGCCGGTTCAAGCAATCTTTTTGACAAGAAGAAAAACAACGTACATACTGATTAGCGACAGAAGAAACGAGCCGATGGTTCCTCCAATGAGACCAAACGGGGGATACAAAAATCGCACCGCGCTCGCATAGACGGTGGTGTTGATGGTACCACTGATCATTAAGGTCTTCATCACGCTCACCGAGAACGCGCTGCCCTGTGCGAAATAGGTGAGGATCATGGTTGAAAGAAACACGGCAGGAAATGAGGCAAATACGCCCCCGAACAATGGCCCTCCCAGTTTGGCAAAGGCAACAGCGAGGGTGATAATCACGCCACTGACGAGTCCTCTGATAAGCATGTTGGAAAAAGAAAGTGAAGTCTTGCGACCAGCGAGCGATTTGACGCGTAAGATATACTCCATAACCACATAAGAAACAAGGAGCAGCACGAGAAAGCCAATAAGAGAAAGCCCGAAATTGTTAAAGTGAATGAGCACCAACGCAAATGAGAAGCACAACCACACGAAGAGCGAAGCTATTAGCGCAAGAGGAAAATTCTGACTGACGATAAAAGCATAGGTGATGATAAAAAGCCCATCAATGCCCATAATAAGGGGAACGACGACGGTTGCCTGAGAAGCGGCTACCGGTGTTTGTGTCCATCCTATAAAGAACAAGGCAATCACGATGGAAGAAGGCATCCCGGCTATCACGCCACCGATTTTCGAGCCGAATCTTTCCGCGAGGATGGTTGCTCCTGTGAGCCAGAGGCTCCCAACGAGGAAGGTAATAACGAGCTTGGACAGAAAAAGCTTATCTATGGATATGAATGAAAAGGGAAGATGAAACATGATGACGCTCTTTCCTTCAAGCACAACGTTGTAGCACTCTCTCATGTACGCAAAATATCACACGAGGAGGTGAGTACTCAGGAGTATTGTAGCATGTTGGTGGCATTGGTAAGAGGCGTCATGAGCAAATGTTTTGCCATTTTGCAAATACGTGATACACCGCTAGCTCCCTTCGCTACAATCTTCGCCCTACCCTCAGTCGTGTAGTATAATCAGCACATAGATCGCGGTAGGAAGCAAGTACACCTCTCTAGCTCGTCATAGCAGCAATGCAAATTGAAGCAGAAGGCGTTCACGTCAAAGCGAAAACTCGCTACTTCGTTCACAGCAGAAACACTAGAAATTGGAGACCATCATGACATGGGAGACCTATCTCAAAGAGCAGCAAAACCACTATCAGGACGAGCTGCTACAATTCCTCAGCATTCCTAGCATTTCGGCGCTGCCTGAACACGCCGAAGCCGTTCAAGAGGCAGCCGAGTGGGTTGCCAACCGCCTGACGGGTGCTGGCATAGAGCATGTGCAGATCTTGCCGACGGCGGGCCATCCGGTGGTCTATGGAGATTGGCTGCACGCGCCTGGTAAGCCAACGGTGATGATTTACGGTCACTTCGATACGCAGCCTGCTGATCCATTGGAACTGTGGACGAGTCCTCCCTTTGAGCCACAGGTACGCGACGACCGCGTCTACGCCCGTGGCGCTTCGGACGATAAGGGCAATATGTTGACGCCGATTCTGGCCGTTGAGGCGCTCTTGCAGACTGAGGGGACATTGCCGGTCAATGTGAAGTTCTTTCTGGAGGGGCAGGAGGAGATCGGTAGCCCGCAGTTGCCGGACCTGATCGCGCAGCACCGCGACCTGTTGGCCTGTGATCTCGTGCTCAGCGCCGACGGTGGTCAGCACAGCGAGGAGCAGCCCGCGTTATTTGTGGCCTTCAAGGGTCTTACAGGTGTGCAGATCGATGTGCGCGGAGCCAGGACCGACCTGCATTCGGGCATCTATGGCGGCGCGGTCGTCAATCCCATCCACGCCCTGGTGCATATCCTTGACACGATGCGCAGTCCCGATGACAAAATTTTAATCGAGGGCTTCTACGACGAGGTGGTGCCGCTTACAGAGGCAGACCGCGCCGCTATCGCCGCCGTTCCGTTCAACGAGCAGGCGTATATGCAGTCTATCGGCGTCGATGCCCTCGTCTCTGAACCGGGCTATACACCCCAGGAGCATCTTATGGCGCGACCCACGCTGGAGATCAACGGCATCTGGGGCGGCTTCCAGGGCGAAGGCGTCAAAACGGTCCTACCCAACGAGGCGCACGCGAAGATCACCTGCCGCCTGGTCACGAACCAGAACCCTGCTACCATCGCCGATCTCATCGGCCAACATGTTAAGAAGCATACGCCACCCGGTGTGAAGGCCACGGTCCGTCCGCTCCCCGGTGCCGCCAGAGCATACCTGATACCCATGGACCACTGGGGCAATCAGGCTGCTGAAGCCGTGCTGCAGGATGTCTATGGCAAAAAGCCCTACTTTATGCGCCTGGGCGGAAGCATTCCTGTATGCGAACTGTTCCTCAAAACGCTGGGAGCCTATACGGTGAACTTTGGCTTCACGCTGATGGACGAGCAGATACACGCTCCAGACGAATTCTTTCGCCTGAGCAGCTTCCGGCGCGGCCCCGTAGCTTATGGTAAGATGCTGCATCAATTAGCACAACGATAATAGGCGATGAGGTGGCCTGGATCGTCCTCCAGGCACCAATCCGTAAAGATTGGCAAGCGCAACCATAGGGCCGCATGAATCGTGCTAAAGGGGTAGAGACACGATGCCACAAGGCTGCTCTGTCTTCCCCAGGATAGCAAGAGGAGGATTGTTTTTCATGTATTGTTCAGCATGCGGCCAGCACCTGCGCGACGATGCACACTTCTGCGACCATTGCGGCGCATCGACAGAACTTCCCGGCGCGGTGACAAATGAGAGTCCCGTCGCGCCCTCGCGTACCTATCGCGAAGTCGAAGTCCCTGCCGAAGTCCCTTACGAGGAGCGCCCCGTCGCGCCCACACATACCTATTATGAAAACGAGGACCCGTATAAAGATCAGATAGCCCAGCTCAAGCTCGAACTCAAGCAGGTCAAGCTTGAGCTCAAACGCGTCAATGCCGACCTGTCGGCCACACGCGCCCAGCATAACACAACGGCTGCCTTTGTGCCACGCGGCACCCTGAGACGTGGCTATAAGATGTTCGAGGATATGCGCCTCTGGGGTCCGCAGCAGCAGAAACAGGCTCTCCAACAGGAGATTATCAATATGGAGCAGGAGCTGCTGGACCTACAACAGGCCCAGGTGCAATGGAAGCTGCAACAGCAGGCATAGGGTAACTTTTACCAGAGAAGGGATAACGACTTCTATGAAAGCAGTTGTATGTAAAGAGCTTGGCCCACCGGAACAACTGGTGCTGGAAGAGATTGCGCCGGTCGAACCGGGCCAGGGGCAGGTGGTAGTAGCCGTGAAGGCGTGCGGCGTGAACTTCCCCGATACGCTGATTATCGAGGGGAAGTACCAGTTCAAGCCTGATCTCCCCTTCGTGCCGGGTAGCGATGTAGCGGGCATCGTCACGAAGGTCGGCGCGGGCGTGACGCGCACAAAGGTTGGCGACTCCGTGCTGGGTATCCTGGGCTGGGGTGGCTTTGCTGAAGAAGCAGCGGCGAAGGAGAGCGAGCTCATTCCACTCCCACCCGACCTCGATCCGGTTACGGCTGCCGCCTTCGCCCTGCCCTACGCGACCTCCTACTACGCCCTCAAAGATCGCGCAAAGCTGCAGGCCAACGAAACGCTCCTCGTGCTGGGAGCCGCCGGTGGCGTCGGGCTGGCCGCCGTTGAGCTGGGCAAGGTGATGGGCGCAAAGGTTATCGCGGCGGCCTCAAGCGACGAGAAGCTGGCGGTCTGTCGACGCTACGGCGCAGATGAAACCATCAATTACGACAAAGAAGACTTCAAAGAACGTCTGAAGGCGTTGACCGGCGGGCGCGGCGTCGATGTCGTCTACGATCCCGTCGGCGGTCCGTACTCAGAGATTGCGTTGCGCAATACCGCGTGGGAGGGTCGTTTCCTGGTCATCGGCTTCAGCAACGGGGCGATTCCGCGCATTCCGCTCAACCTGACGCTGCTCAAAAGCTGCTCCATCGTGGGCGTCTTCTATGGCGCATTTGCCCGGCGTGATCCCGAATACAATATGCAGAACTTCCAGCAGCTCCTCGCCTGGCTTAACGAAGGCAAGCTCCGACCCCTTATTTCAGCGACCTATCCACTTGAGCATGCCGCCGATGCCATTCGCTGTATTGCCGATCGCAAGGTGGTTGGCAAGGTCGTTGTCATACCCGGCCAGAATTCAAAGGAGATAGAGAATGATAATTGATGATATTAAGCTGATTTGCGTGGTTGGCGCGGGAACTATGGGTTCGCAGATCGCCCTGCAATGCGCCATGCATGGCTATAAGGTAAACCTGACAGATGCAGACGAAACCTTTCTTGAGCGCGGCATGGCTAGCGATCAGGCGCTGCTGAAGAGCCGCGTCAGCAAAGGGCGCATGACTCAGGAGGAGGCCGACGCGACATTGCAGCGCCTCACGCCCGTCAAGACGCTGGAAGAAGCGGCGGGACAGGCGGACTTTGTGATCGAAGCGGTCTTTGAAAACCTGGAGGTCAAGCAGGAGCTCTTCGCCCGCCTGGACAAAATCTGCCCGCAGCATACGATACTGGCCTCGAACTCCTCTACGATCGTGATCAGCAAGATCGCGCAGGTCATCGAGCGCAAAGATCGGGCCGTCAATATGCACTTCTTCCATCCCGCCACGTATCTGAAGCTGGTCGAGGTGGTCAAGGGTCCAGATAGCAGCGAGGAGTCCGCCGAGACCACGATGGAGTTGGCGCACCGCATCGGCAAGGAGCCAGTGCTGCTGCGTAAGGAGATTCCTGGCTTCATCGTCAATTATATACTGCACTCGCTCACGGAGGCGGCGCTACACCTGTACACGGAAGGGATCGCCTCCTACCAGGATATCGACAAGGCACTCAAGTTGGGCCTGAATCACCCGATGGGACCATTCGAACTGGCGGATTTCAGCGGCGTCGATATCATGTATAAAGTGATGCAGATGCGCTACAAGGAGAGCGGCGACCCGGCGGATAAGCCACCCGCCTTTCTGGAAGAGATGATGCAGGAGAATCGCCTGGGCCGCAAGACCGGGCGCGGCTTCTATGAATATAACAAAGAGAAGTAAAGCAAGCTAGAGGTGACTTTTTTCGCGCACTGTCGTCAAATTATGACAGAAAGAAGGCACCTCTGAAGGCTGTACTAGGGATGGCACTCCTGCAGGGGTGCCTTCTTTTTTCGCGTCCGCCAGCCTGTATCCACACCTTAGCCCATGTCCACTTCCCGGCTTTGCTACCCTGTGGACGCCAGAAACGTAGATAGGAAGCGAGATGCTTTTTTATAGTAGAAAGAACCTTACCTGCAAAAGCACGAAATGAAAGGGAGATAGATGCAGATATCACCAGATAAGCAACAGGTCCTCGCGCCTTACGACTGGTACCGTTCGATGCGCGCCACGCAGCCAGTCTTCTACGATCCGCAATATAACGTCTGGCACGTTTTTCGCTATAGCGATGTCGAGCGCGTGCTCACAGAATACGCGACATTTTCTTCGGACCCCAGGACGATGGAGTGGGAAGGCCTGGTGGACGCCGAGGCACCGATCCTTTCGAGTATTCTACGCATGGACCCGCCGCGCCATCGCCAGTTGCGCAGCCTGGCAACGCTGGCCTTCACGCCGCGCGTGGTGGCGCAGATGGAGCCGCGCATCCGCGCCATCACTAACACCCTGCTAGAGCAGGCTTCCGCGACGGGAGAGATCGACGTTATTAGAGATCTCGCCTATCCGCTGCCAGTCACGGTCATCGCCGAACTGCTCGGGGTACCAGCCGAACTGCGCGCCGACTTCAAACGCTGGTCCGACGCCCTGGTCTCGGACAACTTCAACGCGGGAGAAGAGGCCCAAAGCGCTCTCTTTGCCGAAATTCAAGGCATGTATCAGTACTTCAGCCAGGTGCTTGAGGAGCGCCGCCAGCACCCCAGCAATGATCTGATCAGCGCCCTACTCGCAGCCGAGATCGACGGACAGCATCTGAGCGATATGGAACTGCTCGGCTTCTGCGCGCTCCTGCTCGTCGCGGGCAACGAGACTACCACCAACCTGATCGGCAACAGCATCCTCTGCTTCGACCAATATCCTGAGACGGTGGAGCTGCTGCGCAACAACCGGGCGCTCATTCCCGGAGCGGTCGAGGAGGTTCTGCGCTACATCGCGCCCGTCAAGGCCATGTCCCGCTTCACAAAGGTCGAGACAACCATTGGTGAGCAGCGTATAGGCGCGAAACAGGCGGTGATCGCCTGGATCGCGTCGGGCAATCGCGACGAGGCACAATTTCCCGATGCGGAGCGCTTCGATGCACGGCGCGACCCTAACCGTCACCTCGGCTTCGGCCACGGCATCCACTTCTGCCTCGGCGCTCCACTGGCGCGCCTCGAAGCCAGGATCGCGCTCGATGCCATGCTCGATCGCTTTCCAGGCCGCTGGCAGGTGCCTGCTGGGCCGCTAGAGGCTATTCAGAGTTCGATCGTCTTCGGCGTGAAGAAGCTGCCGATGATCTGGAACGCCTGACCTTTCAGAAAGAGCTGCTGGCTTGTTTATAGAGAGCCAGCAGCTCTTTCACCCCATATTAATGCCCGGAGACAGGCTTCTCCCCCGCGCTGACGCCGTGGCTAAAGCCCGAACGCGCTGACATGGGCTGGTAGCCCGGTTGGGACGCGAAGAAATGAAGGTGACGCTGCAGGTCGGCAAGCAGCAGATCGGCCATCTCGCGGCTGAAACCCTCCTTGACAACGATGCGCAACACAGCCAGGTCTTCGCGGTTCTGGGGAAACGTATAGGCGGGCACCAGCCAACCACGATCGCGCAGGCGCTCCGAGAGATCGAAGACATTGAAGTTGGTCTGCTCTTTAAGGGCAAAGGCGAAGACCGGCAGTTCGTCGCCGCGACTGATCAGCCAGAATGGTCCCATCTCAGCGATATGAGACGAGAGGTGCAGGGCAACATCCTGGCATCCCTTCTGAATGCGCGTGTAGCCAGTCCTGCCGAGACGGAGGAAGTTGTAGTACTGGGCGATGATCTGGTTGCCGGGACGCGAGAAGTTCAGGGTAAAGGTGGGCATCTCGCCACCAAGATAGTTCACACGAAAAACGAGATCATCGGACAGCTCGTCTTTGTCGCGCCAGACGATCCAGCCGACGCCGGGATAGACAAGGCCGTATTTATGGCCGGAGGCGTTGATGGACTTGACGCGCGCAATGCGGAAATCCCATTCAAGGTGCGGCTGCAAAAACGGCGCGACAAAGCCGCCACTGGCGGCATCAACGTGAATCGGGATATCAAGGCCCTTCTGCTGCTGCAATTGATCGAGGGCTGTGGCGATCTCGCTGACGGGCTCGTAGCTGCCGTCGAAGGTGCTACCCATAATTGCTACGACGCCGATCGTGTTTTCGTCGCAGAGCTTTACGGCCTCTTCCGCGCTCAGATGGTAGCGCTCCCCCTCCATTGGCACAAAGCGCGGCTCAACATCCCAGTAGCGACAGAACTTCTCCCAGCACACCTGCACATTGATGCCCATGACGAGATTAGGGCGATCGGTAGGCTTGCCCGCTGCCTTCATGCGCTCGCGCCAGCGCCACTTCAAGGCGAGTCCACCGAGCATGCAGGCTTCGCTGGAGCCAACGGAAGAGCAACCGGTCGCCGCCTCGTGCTCGGGCGAGTTCCAGAGCCGCGCAATCATATTGACGCAACGCAGCTCCAACTCCGCCGTCTGGGGATATTCGTCCTTGTCGATCATATTTTTGTCGAACGTCTCGGTCATGAGTTGGCGCGCTTCAGGCTCCATCCAGGTCGTCACGAATGTCGCCAGGTTCAGCCTGGAATTGCCGTCGAGCAGCAGTTCGTCGTGAATGAGTTCGTAGGCGGTGCGCGGTAAGAGCTCGTGAGTGGGAAAATCGTAGCGTGGAATCGAACTGATGAGCGCGTGCCGACTATAGACAGGCGTAATCTCCTGCTCGGCATCGCTAAGGTCTTTCATAGATACTTTATTGAATAGCATACTTCCCTCCTGATTGATGCGCTCAGGGATGCTCCGACCAGCGCTGCCAGCCATTGCATTCCCGGCTGCGTGTGCGCATTTCTCTATGCGCTAGAGTTAACACGTATGGCACAAGATTTGCGCCACAGCAGTATACGCTATGGCGCAAGGTATCGAAGCACGCATCTAGAAAATGTTTGAACTGCTCGCTACACGGCTCCTTCCTCTACTGGCAACGGGAGGGCGGAAAGGAGCGCGTTATCCTCGCCCAGAAGCGGAGGCGCTTTGTAGAGGCGCGGAGGCGTCTTGGCGAGATGCAGCGGCGACCCGAGCATCTGGATAGCACCCGCCGTTGGATGCTGGCCATGCCAGACGCTACCGAGCGCCTGCACCTGGGGATCTTGCAGCGCCTCACTCACCGTCTTGATCGGGCCGCAAGGGATGCCAGTCGCGTGCAGGTAAACAAGCCAGTCAGAGGTATCGCGTTGCAGCAGGCATTCTTGTAGCATGGGTATCAATTCGTCGCGGTGCATGACGCGCTGGGAGTTCGTAATGAAGCGCTCATCGGTCGCCAGTTCGGCGCGTCCCAACGCGTGACAGAGCCGAGCAAAGAGCGCATCGGAGCCACAGGCCAGGGTCATATGGCTATCCCGCGTCTTGAATGACTGGAACGGCACCATGCTGGGATGCGCGCTGCCGTAGCGCCCGGCCTCTTTGCCGGAGATCAGATAGCCCGAGGCAATATTGGCGAGCAGCGTGAAGGCGGTCTCCAACAGCGAGATGTGGATGTACTGTCCTTCGCCGCTCCGATCGCGCTCCCGCAGCGCCGCCAGAATGGCCATGCCCGCGTACATACCGGCGGTAACATCGACGACCGACGAGCCCACGGGCATAGGTTCGCCATTGGCCTCTCCAGTCACCGCCATCAGGCCCGACTCGCCCTGGATAATCAGATCATAACCCGGCTCACCAGCGCGTGGACCCTGCTGACCATAACTGCTGATCGAACAGTAGATCAAGCCGGGATTGAGCTCACGTAGCGTCTCGTAGCCCAATCCTTTCCTTTCGAGCGTGCCGGGGCGGCAGTTCGCGATCAGCACGGTTGCGGTACGCAGCAACTCCAGCAATTGAGCTTTGCCCTCTGGCTGCATAAAATCGATCTCGACGCTGTACTTGTTGCGATTGAGCCCGAGATAGTAGGCGCTCTCACCTCCCGCGAACGGAGGTCCGTATTGACGCGACTCGTCGCCCTTGCCAGGACGCTCGACTTTGATTACTTTGGCACCGAGGTCGCCCAACATCATAGCGCAGTACGGACCAGCCAGCACATGTGTAAGCTCAACAACAACGACATCTGAAAGTACAGCGGCCATGGTATCCTCCTGTTGAAAAAATCCTGACTCTTCCATCTTTACAAGCATGTCGCACAAAACTCACATAGCTATCACGCTGCCAGGGTATCTCGTCACAGCATCCTCAAGGTTGAGGTAAAAAAAGCTGATCCATAACATGTCTTTCATTGTGATGCAGACGTGAGGCACTATATCCACTCCGTGATAGTGCTGTGAACAGGCAGATATATGCTCTATAGTAGGTCAGTGCGAACACAAGCGCGTCGGAAGGAGCGTGAAACATGTTTCAGCGTATACTGGTACCTCTCGATGGATCAGATCGAGCGGAGCAGGCGATAGTCACAGCGGTAAATCTCGCCCATGTATCTGGTGGCTCAATTCTATTATTACAGGTTATCAACCCTGATATCACACACCTGGAAACCCCTGGCATATCTATGGAGACCCTCGACGCGGAAATCGAGCGCGCGAAACAGTATCTCGCCATGATCGCCGCTAGCAACATCCTCTCTGACATAAGCGTCACCACAGAGGTACTGACGGGCGATCCCGCGCTGACCATCTTTCCCGCCGCGCACGCGCACCAGGCGGATCTCATTGTTCTGTGTAGCCACGGCAGCACAGGCGCCAGGCGCTGGGGCATAGGGAGCGTCTCGCAGAAGGTCGCCCGCTGCTGCCCGCTGCCGGTTCTGATTCTCCGCGAGGGTGCTGGCGTGCCGACAAACCTGCATCCGGGTGGAGTTCGTTCGGTGCGCGTTCAGGTGGCCCTGGATGGCTCTCCATTGGCCGAGGCCGCGCTACTACCCGCAGCTCAGTTGAGCGCCGCTCTATCGGCTCCGGCGGCCGGTGCCCTGCACCTGGTACATGTTATTCCGCTCGCGACACAGGACAAGCAGGCCGCACGCGAGAGCGCACAGAAAGAAGCAGAGAGCTATCTCCAGACGATACAACAACGCCTGCTTACGGAAGACGCGGCGGACCTCAAGTTGCAGATCACAACGCTGGTAGCGACAAATACTGATGTCGCCGACGCGCTCATCGGTATGGCCGAAGATAGCGAGGGGATGGAGGCAGTCGAGGATTTCGAGGGCTGTGATTGTATCGCGATGGCGACCCACGGACGAGGTGGCCTGCAGCGCTGGCTGATGGGAAGCGTCACCGAGCGCGTGCTACACGCCACAAAACTTCCGCTACTAATCATACGTCCACAGAAGGTCGCGGCAAGCCACAAGCCAATAGAGGCACCCGAGGAAGCGGCATTAACCTCCTGGGTCGGCCTGCTCTAAGCATGCCAACTCTCGCTGGGTTCGCACATGTAGGCTAGTCGAACTTCTTGATAACGTTCGGCTAGCCTTTTTTCTATCATTTTTCAGGATGCACAAAACCGTAGTTGGCCGCACCTAAGAGGGCAAGTTTAGGGTTGGTGATGACATGTACGGGAATATCCTTGAGCATATCGGCAAAGCGCCCCTTGTGTTTGAAGGCGTTCATAAAGCCGCCAGCTTCGAGGAAGGGCAGAATACGCGGCGGGATACCACCGCCCAGATAAATACCACCGGTCGCCAGTACTTTGAGGGCCAGATTGCCAGCCTCGGCACCCAGAATGGAGGTGAAGGTTTGCAGGGCCGTGACGCAGCGCGCAGACGGTACCTTGCTATCCAGCGCGCCCTTGATAATGAGTGGCGTCATATCCTCTTCGGCGTTAATCTGATCGGTCAGCGCTTGTGGCTCATCCAACAGGACGGCATCCCTGAGATACGCGTAGATATGGGGCAATCCCATACCGGAGCTAAGCTGTTCGTAGCTTACGTGATCGAACTTCGTCAACATGTAACGCAGCAATTCTATCTCGAAGGCGTTGGTCGGTGCAAAATCGGTATGGCCTCCCTCGGAAGGATGCGTTTGATAGCGTCCTCTATCCCAGGTAAGAAAGGCTTCGCCCAGCCCGGTCCCCGGCGCGATCACGCCCAGCGTCCCATTTTTCGCGGACACCCCCTCGTTGAGTGTGCGCAGGTCGTTAGCTCCCAGGAGAGGGACGCCGCTCGCCGTAGCGACGAGATCATTTAACAAGCGAATGGAGGGGATATGCAGTGTCTTCTGCATTTCCTCTTCTTCCATGACCCAGGGCAGATTTGTGATCTTCGCTTTCCCATCAATGACGGGACCGGCCACTCCAAAGCAGGCCAGTTGCACCTGCTCGCCCGTCTGATACAAAAAATCGCTCACCAACGCTTCAAGGCTTGGATATTGCGCGCTGGGGAAGGTCGCTTCTCGCACCGGCGTTCGCAGTTCATCTTGAGATGCGAAGAGGGCAAGGTTTGTTTTTGTTCCGCCAATGTCGCCTGCAAGTAACATGCTTCTGTTCTCCACTTCCTGGAGGCGCGCCCCGGTAGAGCGCTGCCTCTCGGCTCCTCGTTGTACAACCTGCTACTAGTAATATCACAAGAAAGGCATCGGCGCATAGAGGAAACAAGGAGTCCTCTCTACTATGCTCGCAGACGTGAGTCGCCAGTGATACCTACCCTTCTTCTTGTGATAATATTGTGATACGCTTGACCGATACTAGAGCAGAGTAACAAGAAATGGCACCAATTGTGTAGAGAGGAAGAGATGATGGCATTCAATATAGAACATGCATACAAAGAACTGCATCCGCATTTTCAGGATCGGGTACGACGCAATGAGCCTCTCACCAATCATTGCACGTTTGGTGTCGGAGGACCAGCGGATATATGGGTCTCGCTACAGTCCCGGCGCGAGCTCATCGGGTTGGCCCATCTGTGCGCGGAGAGACATTGGCCGCTACTGATCGGCGGCAACGGCACCAACGTCCTGTACTCCGATTCTGGCATTCGTGGCATTGTGGCGCACGTTGCCGCGATCGAATATCATATCGAGCACAACGGCGATCAAACGGCGCTGCTGGTGGCCGACGCCGGGGTGAGCTGGCCCACCTTGTTGCACGAACTCGCGCCGCAGGGCTGGGGCGGCCTGGAGTTTGGCGTGGGCATTCCCGGTACGCTGGGCGGCGGCGTGATTAGCAACGCGGGCGCGCACAATGGAGAACTGGGGCAGGCTCTGGCGTGGATCGAAGTGCTGGACGCGCGCAGGAGTGGCGATAACGGTGGCGATGATGTACACCTGCCACAGATACGCCGCTATCAGCACGACGAGCTTGATCTGGGCTATCGGCATAGCCGCTTCCGTGAAGAGCGTCGCTCCCGCTTCAATGCTGACGGCCACCTGGTTGCGGCACCACGCACGATGATTGAGCCAGCCGAGATCGTTCTGCTGCTCGGCATCAACCTGCACCACGAAGATCCCGCGAAACTTGACAAAATTCTTGGCAAGCATCTTCTCTACCGCGAGCGCACACAGCCGCAGCAGCTCCACACTGGCCTGGTCTTCAAGAATCCTCCCGGAGACTACGCCGGTCGCTTGATCGAGCTGGCAGGCATGAAAGGCTACACGGTCGGCAGCGCGCAGATCTCGACGCTTGACCCAAACTTCATCGTCAATCTGGGTGGTGCGCGGGCGGCGGATGTCACGGCGCTCATCGAAGAGACACATCACCGCGTCCTTGAACAGTCAGGTATCGAGCTGGAAGTCGAGGTCGAGCTGCGTGGAGATTGGGTTGAGGCATAACTTTATAACCGGGCCTATCTAGTCGGGCCGATGAAGCAGGTCAGGCGTGGCATCTGCAAGCAATCAAGCACTTGCTCAATGTTAACGGCGAGCGGTCGGGTGGTCGCAAGTACATACTGCTGCATAACGGCTTTCTCGCTGGCATCGAGCTCTTCCCAGTTCGCTCGCTGCTTATCGTACAGCTCGGGACGCCCATCTGATGCCTGAGCGCTTCCCGCGCAAGAGGTGCGCTTCCCCTGCACACGCTGCTCCCAGCGGCGCGCAAGGCGTTGTAGGACTACCTCGCGGGGACAGGTGCATTCGACAAAAATCACCTGAGCGTTATGTGCGGCGGCAATCTGTACAAGCGCCTGACGTTCGGCGCGCCGCAGGAAAGAGGCGTCGAGCAGGGCCGAACGACCAGTAGAGAGCGCCGAGGCCACCTCGGCACGCAAAGCTGCATAGGTACGCGCCGTCCATTCCGCGCTATACAGCCCTTTCCCAAACTCATCGGCGCTCGGCTGTTCGGGTTCCAGTCCGGCCAGTTGCTTGCGCATCGTATCCGAGGAAAAAAGCGCCCATCCCAACTGGCGCTGAAGTGCTCGGGCCAGTGTGCTTTTCCCAGTCCCCATCAAGCCACCTACTATAAGTACCGTCGGCGTCGTCGGACCACTGGCATAGCTTGCTGCCAGGTCAAACAACATGCTTGCCTCCTGACGCACGCGCTCGCGCTGAAGTTCTGGAATCTCAGGCTCCTCTAGCTGAAACGAGGAGACCTTGCCACGCACACAGGCACGATAGCAGGCGTAGAATGGCAGCAATTCGCGCAGGGCTGCATCGCCTGTCGCGGCAATATACCTATCGATGAATACCTGAGATAGATCGTTCCGACCGATGGCATCCAGCTCCATCGTTAAAAATGCGATCTCAGCCGCCACATCGCTATACCGGAAACGCTCGTTGAACTCGATGCAGTCAAGCACAGCCAGCGGAGGCAAGGGGTGGTCAGGTACCTTCACCTGGGCTAAGAAGTAGACATGTTGGAGGCGCAAATCACCGTGACAATCGCGAATGCGCCCGTTACGTATGCGTTCGGTAAAGAGGGAGGCACGCGCATCCATAAAACGACGGATGTAGGTGGCGATGCGCTCATACGCTGCTGCGCTGATACAGCGCCCAATATACGGTTTCATCTGCGCGAAGTTCTCTTCCCAGTTGCCGCGAATAACATCCAGACCGCCAAAGCTGGCTATGTGCTCATCAGTGCGCGCGGTATCGTGAAACGCGGCGACCACGCGGGCAACCTCAGCCAGGAGAGTTGGGGTAGCGCTTCCGGCATGAATATGGGCCTCTAGCGTGGCCTCATCGGGGAGACGCACCATCACCACGGCGTAATCGATCACCTCGCCGCCATCGAACATGCTACCAGGTTCCGGTACCGACGCAGGCTGCAGCATGGGACCGAAGCGGATTATCTGCGGCGCAAACGCCAGTACGGGAGCGACGCCGAGATAGATCTGCGGCGCGAGGCGCGTATTCAGCAGCACTTCCTGCCCACAGAAATGACGACGGCGAGCGGGCGTAGAGTAATCAAAAAAACCAAAGTTCAGCGGCTTCTTCAGCTTATAGACATATCTGGGAGTAAGCAGTACAGCCGATGCGTGGGTCTGCACAAGAGAGATCTCAGTATCAGGAGGCAGAGCAAATGGAAACGCATCAGGGCGCTTTAAGGCATTCAACAGGGCAGCGAAATCTCTCGCCGGGGTATACGACAACCTGGAAACCCACCTTTCAACCGGCCATTTTCTAGCACTCCCTTTACTATACCATCGGTGATTATAGCACGCAAACCGCATGCGCATAACAGTTCCATCACAAAATAAAAGACCCCCTCGGTAAAGAAATTTTTCTGCACGAAATAGACGTTTTTCTCTCTTCTCATACAGTATAATAGAGTAGGGAATTCACTATATTAAGAAACGCTGTTCGCTTGCATAGTGACTGCTCCACAGCAATACTTTCACCGGAGTAGGAAGCAGGCAGTTATAGATGCGAGCAAAACACTGTTTTTACGAAAGGAGAAAGAGGAAAACTACATCAGAGCTAGGATTATTGCGCGCATACCTGACGCAAGGAGGCACAAGGAGAGAGCGCCATACTTGAATTCCTGGTGGAATGTTAGTGAGTACACGCCCTGTTTTCAGTACCCTCAAGCGGGTCGTCAAAGAACAGAGATTTCTGCCGCTTCCCTCGCTGAGAAGTAGAGAGGCGAAACCCGAAGAGGTCAAGTGAAAATGGACTAGGGAAAAAGGGAGCAACGAGCATGCAACTAAACGAAAGGCTTGAGATCTGTCTGCTGGCGCTCGCCAGTAGGTATCCCGATCATGTAGTGGACATCAATGAAGCCGTACTTGGCCATCAGCAGCCAGGGGCGGATGGATGGACTGCGCACGACTTGATCGAGCAACTCCATACTACGCAGTCCACACTTCTCAATGCACAGGCCCATCTGATTATCGACACGCAGATGAGCGAGATTTATCTTCCTGACTACTCAGAACAGACACCCGCGGTTTTTGTCCATTGTAGAGGCAAAATTCCTGCTCCTAAAAAGGAGCTGCAAGCGCAGCGCAGCGGTGGCCCTTACCGATCACGGCCCATTCTTACCTAGCCACAGATTGCGATAAGATGTTTTCGCCCATCCTGCAACAGCAGTGAAGCACCCTACGCCTGAAGTCAGGAGCTTCGACAGTGGCACATCCTCTGGGAGCCACTTCCTGACTCGGCGGCAAGCCTCGTATTCCGAGCATCAATGAACGCTGCTCGCGCTTCGCTCAGATGCTCGGAACTCCAAACTTCATTCCCCCTCCAAAAAAAAGAAAAAAGACAGTAGACAACTATGATATACTAGAAGAACACTGTATAGTGCATTGTTGCTCAGAGTAGATTGTCTATTGAAAGCTGCGCGATACAGAGTTTTTGCAGCGGGATAAACCCCAGAAATTGAGAAGAACAGATGTCATTAACAGATCAGACCCTGTATTGCCGCGATTGCAATCAAGAATTTACGTTTACCGTTGGTGAGCAAGAATTTTATGCCAGCAGGGGATTGACCAACTCTCCCAGCCGTTGTCCAGAGTGCCGCGCGGCACGCAAACAGGCGAACTCCGGGCGCGACTCGTATGGTCGTGGCGGTGGTGGTGGTGGCGGCGGCTATCGTGAGCGCGAGGCCCGCCAGATGTATAGCGTGACCTGCGCCAGTTGTGGCAATGAGGCCCAGGTGCCTTTCCAGCCTCGCGATGACAGGCCCGTCTATTGCCGCGATTGTTATCAGGCACAGAATAGCGGTGGCAATGACCGCCGATCGCGCTGGTAGTCTCCGTGACAGGAATTGTAGTAAATCAGGGCGATTCGTTCGAGTTTGCGCTCAAACGGTTCAATCGTAAAGTGCAAGAAGCTGGTATCCTGCCAGAGGCTCGGCGGCGCAGACACTATGAGCCTCCCCAGGCCAGGAGAAAGCGCAAGGCCGAGGCACTGCTTCGCAAACGTCGACGCGCTCGCTAAGCAGGTAAATAGGGCAAATAAGCGTCAGGAAGAACTTTCGATGAAGATGAACAGTCAATCCCGAAACTTCGCCAAACGGGTCCAGGTGGATTTACTGGCGCTTAATGACGCTGACCTATTTCACATCGTTCACCAATGGGTGGATGGGACCGATCCTTCTGGCGTATCTCCCAATACGCCAGAGGAGACGCGTCTCGCCTTAGGCTATACCAGCCTTGTAGAGGCCAGGACGCGCCCTCACCTGGGCGAAGAGCCTGAAATCAAAGAGGAAACGCGCTGGCTGCCCCCGTCGCCAGATCATCTGCGCTCCCTCATTCAAGCGATGGATGTAAGTCTCTTTACTTTATATGTGATTACGCCGGCCTTCCAGGCTCTGCACGCCACCAACCCTGAATGGTATGAAGGGGTGACCTTCAACGCGCATCTCGCTAACTATCTACGCCACCTGAACGATAAATCGACGAATCATAAACCAGGCTCTCTCTAATCCACACGAACACAGGTAGCTCCTGACAACTGCTCCTCTTCGCCTGTGTTACATTGTTGCACCCAGAATCCAGGGCGCGAACTCTTCTTCGCCGATGCCTTGCGCCTCGCTTTTGCTCTGCCTGCCGCTGGCAACGGCGATGACTTCATCAAGGATCTGCATCCCCACCTCCTGGATACTGACGCCATCCAGCACGACGCCCGCATTGATGTCCATGTCGCTCTTCATGGCTTCGTACATGGGAGTGTTGGTCGCGACTTTGAGCGAAGGGGCGGGTTTGAAGCCGAAGGCGGAGCCGCGCCCGGTGGTGAAGACGATGATGTTGGAGCCGCCCGCGACCTGACCTGTCACCGATACCGGATCATAGCCGGGGGTATCCATGACAACGAGGCCGCGCTCAGTGACCTGTTCGGCGTATTTATAGACGGCGTTGAGCGGTGTAGAGCCGCCTTTGGCGATGGCTCCAAGCGATTTTTCGTAGATGGTCGTCAGGCCACCGAGTTTGTTACCAGGCGAAGGATTGTTATTCATCTCCATATCGTTGATGGCAGCGTAGTGCTCCCACCAGCGAATACGCTCGACGAAGCTCTCACCAACCTCGCGGCTGCGCGCTCGACGCAGCAGGATATGTTCCGCGCCATAGATCTCCGGCGTCTCGCTCAGCACGGCGGTTCCGCCCTGGCGCACAAGCTCATCGACGCAGTAGCCCAGCGCTGGATTCGCGGTGATGCCGCTCCAACCGTCGCTACCACCGCACTGCAAAGCCACCGTCAGTTCAGAGATGGGAACTGGTTCGCGCTGGACCGCGTTCACCTCCGGCAGCAGTTTCGTAATGATGCGCTCAGCCTCGTCGGTGGTGCTGGCAATACCAGCATTCTCCTGAATGTTCAGAAAGAGCGGCTGCTTCCAATTTGCGTGTTCGCCACGATCCAGCTCCATGTCGCGTATCAGCTCCGGCAGCTGGTTACTCTCACAGCCAAGACCCACCAGCAGGTACGCGCCGACGTTGGGATGGAGCGCCATACCGGCAAGCACACGCTGCAACTGCGCGACCGCCGTACTACCGTGGCGCATGCCGCAGCCGCTTTTGTGCGTCAGGCCGATGACGCCATCAATATTGGGGTACGCTCGCATGATCTCGGGACCGAAGCGGCGTTGAATTGCCCGTACCGTACTGGCGGAACAGTTGACGCTGCTGATAATCGCGATATAGTTGCGCGTGCCCACCCTGCCATCGGGACGCCTATAGCCCAGAAATGTGCGCCGCTGCTCTGGCGAAACGAGATCGACTGGCCACGCATCGACGCTGTACTCGTAGTGCTGCTGAAGTTCTCCAACCGCCAGGTTGTGGCTATGCACATGCGCGCCCGCTGCAATAGGCTGCGTTGCGAAGCCGATGATAGAGCCGTAACGCAACAGTGGCTGCCCCTGCGTTACTGCGCGCAACGCTACTTTGTGGCCTGATTGCACACGCTGAGTAACTTCTACCAACCGCCCCTCTTCCTGATTCCCAGCAGGCAGGCGCAGTACCACACCGCGACCGAGCGGGATGCGCGCAATGGCGACATCATCGTTGGGATGCAGCAGGATCGCTACTTCATGCAGAGGTATCGGCTCGTCGCGCCTGCTGACGCCGCGCGCGACGGTATGTAAAGTAGATGCAGGAGTAGGCTGAATATCCATAAGTAAGGCTCCTTGTTAAACCTGTGCCTGCGTGAGCGCGGCAAAGGGCGTGAGTGAGCCATCCGGCTCAAAAGAAAAAGGCATTGCTGGTCCCAGTACCTCAACATCGGCAGCGGAGCACAGATGCTCCAGACTCTGGACGCTAGCCAGGATATACTCCAGGCGCAGCGTGTTCTCGATCCGCGCCAGGTGTACCTGCCCTGGATCGGCGCGACCGCAGCTGCGGATCGCCGCCTGGATTGCGGAACGGTCATCGGGCAGGACCAACGGAATCTTACACGAGTTCAGTGCGATCACGCCAGCAGTCAGCGAATTGATGTAGAGCGCCTGGAGATCGAGCTTCTCGACGAGACGCGCGGTGGTGAAATCGGCGTTGCCCAGGCCAATCGCATTGCCGTGCGATTCGTCGGTGAGATTATGCACCGTAATATTGGTGATGCGGGCGGCGGTCGGCTTCTGCTGATCGGCGGCACGCATGCGTCCAATGATATTGGGGTCCATACCGGCACCACTGACGTTCTTGCCCATCTCATCGATGACCAGCACGTCCAGGGCATCCCAGGGCAGGCGCGGCATCAGTTCCTTGGCCCGGCGCAGCAGGGCGCGCTCGGGCTCGTTGGCGATCCCCTCCGGCAAGATCGCGGCCACCTCGGCAATCTCGTCGTAGCCATTCTCGACGGTTGCCAGGCCACACAGGAGAGGCGCGTGGGTCGCGACGAATCTCGCCACCTCCGGCATATGCGTAGTTAAGCCCGCGACGCCCCACGCATGCACCTCAAGAG
>JALYTQ010000277.1 GCA_030854195.1 Chloroflexota bacterium | reverse complement strand
TCACAGGAATGATCTGCCCGGTCGACTGGTAGTTCTCAGGCGAGCCAGCGGGAACGTTCGGCCAGGTGAACGCGATAGTATCGGCCCCGACCTTAGCGCTACTGCCGGGAGTCAGGCCGACAGCTTGCAGTGCCTGCGCGGAATAACTATTGCCCGCGCCATCGTAGTTGCCTGCAGCGACGTTGCTGCTGTTCGTGATGCCGACATTGTTATAGACCGCCGCCGTAGTCGAGCTGGTGCTGACCGCGAAGACGTGCAGCTGACCGCCGGTCACGGTTGTTGGCAGCGTCACACTCTTGATTGTCTCGCCCGCCAGCAAGGCAACGCTCGTTGAGAACAGGTAGCTCGTAAGCGCCTGTTTGCCGCCCGCGTTATTGCGGTAGGACATCGTAGCCGCAACGCTGTTGCCGAAGGACGGCGTTGCCGTGGCCCAATCGGTAAGACCAAGCGTGACGGTCTGCGTCTTACCACTATTATAGGTGATCGTCGCCGTTCCGCTGGCTGCACCATTGCTTGCCGAACCCAGGAAACCCAGGTGGTCCGCCTGACTGACAGGATTAACCGTCAGCGTCTGCCCATTGGCGAGAAAGTTGTCATACGTGCCAGCGGCGACGTTGGGCCAGGTGAAGGTAAAGCCATTCTTCGTGACGGCCCCGCCGGGATTGATGCCGTTCGCGCTCAACGCCTGCGCCGAATAGCTATTGCCCGCGCCATCGTAGTTAGCGCTCGTCGTTGCGGTATCGTTGCTGATACCAACATTGCTGAAGCCACCCGGTGGGGGTGTTGGCGTCGGAGTTGGCGGAGTGGTTGAAGTCAGGCCGTAGGCGTAGAGATAGCCATCCATATTGCCAACGAAGACCTGTCCATTCGAGACGGAGGCACCGCCGTAGAAGAGCGCGCCCGCGCGGCCATCGTGGTAGTAACTGATGCCAGTTCCCGTCGCCGCGTTAATAAAATTGATATCCTGACCCTGCGTAGCGATCACCACGCCATTGACAACCGTAAGCGGACCCAGCACAACGCCGCTCTGCATGCACAATTGCCAGGCAACCGTGTGCTTGTTCGGATTGATAGCCTGCACGCTGCCTTTACAGGACGTTTTACCAATGGTCGTTTTGCCGCCAGCGACGTAGAGCAGCGAGCCATTCCAGGCACCGGGAACGATGCTGCCATCGCCGCACTGCGGGCAATCGGCGGCATCGTTCGCTATCCGCGTGGTGTAGATCGGACCGCTGCTGATATTGTCGCGATTGAACAGGTAGAAGAGGCCATTTTTGTTCGCGACACCAATATAGTGCTGGCCGTTCGAATCAAAGACAGTAGGCGTGGCACCAAAGTCGCCATCGCCGGTCTGTTGCGCTGACGGCACCTGCCAGGAACGGACGACCGAGAGATTCGAGGCGTTCAACTGCACAAGCGCCGAACCGTATGGAGCAGCCTGCTTGCAGGAGGCACCATTACCGGTCGTCACAAAGAGCGTTGAGCCGGTGGTATCCAGCGTCGGAGAGCTCCAGACGCCCGCGCCCAGGCAGGTGCCGGGCATAGTATTAAAGGTATTTTGAATAGCACCGTTTGTTGTAGCGAGCTTCATCACCTGTCCCTCCACCAGCGGACAGTCGCCGAAGGAGGATTCGCCGATATAGACGCTGCCATTCGCCACCAGGGGCGAACTCCAGATGAAGTGGCTGGGAGACGAGCCCAACGTGGTCGACCAGAGGATAGCTCCGGTATTGGCATTGAGCGCGTAGAAACGCGCATTGCCGCCCGCGACAAAGATCGCGGGCGTAGAGCCGCTCATGCCAAACGCCGCCGTACTGGCGACTCCCGTCTCAGTCGGATCGCAACTGGCATCCGTGGTTGTCCCGATCTGCGTGTCCCAGACGTGTCCGCCAGAGGTCGTGAAGGCGTGGAAGTAGCCATCCCAGGAACCCCAATAGACGACGCCGCCCACCTCAATCGGTTGATCGGAGATGCCTTTGGCCGTGTACTGAGACCATTTCACCGCCAGGCTGCTCACATTGCTCGTGCTGATAGTCGATTCCGTATTATTAAAACCAGTACGCTGCTGATTATTAACATACGCCGTCCAGTCGCCCGCCGCCGCCGCCGTCACGTGCGGAGACGCCGCGTTCGCAAGCGTAAGGGAAACGAGTTGGATCACTATTGCGATACCAGCGGCAATACCCAGGGAAATAAGGAGGTATTTGCGCATCGGAGTCGATCGCTGCATAAGAAGTATTCTCCCTTTTCAAGTAAGAGTCATAATTTAGAAATGTATTGATGTAGCGCAAATCGTGCGCGGGAGCCTCGCGAGATCTGATAGGGATGGAATAGATGATATAAAGTGCCCGAGGAGTTAGAAAAGGTGTCCTGTATAGATACTTGGTACATCTTCACTCACGACAGACAAGATTATCAATAGTCATAATGCTTGCTTATCCCCCTATATAGCAGAGTACCATTTCTCTTTTAGCGAGGCAACAGATGTAGTACTTATTTCGTGAGCAGATATTGAACCCTTCTTGAGATCTTCTTGACATCCTTCCGCTATACTCCTCAGCAGTGAAGGTTCTGTTGAGGGTTTGGCGATCGTCTCGCGCACCCTCTGGCACTGGTGCCTTCACAGTATTCGTAGGGTAAAGATTTTGTAGGATAGTCCTTGTAAGGAGAAATAAACGTATGACGCGTATTCATCACCAGGACCGGGTCATCCCCGTGCTCGCGACCACTGTACTCCTCCTGCTGTCCCTCCTGTGCGCCGCCTGTGGTGGGCAAGCGAGCGGGCAGGGAAGCAGCAATTCCTCGCAGGCTCCATCCTCTACCAGCAGTCAGCAATCTGTGCAGACGAAGCAGATGAAGCAAACGGGCCAGCAGCCAACGCAGTCAAGCGGCGGCAGTGGAACAACGAGCCAGGTACAAAGCACGGATCAGCAGGTGCAGGGCATGTTGCATTCGCTCGATGGCGCGCAAAACGACGTTAGCACCAGCACCACTTCGTCAAACCAGGATAGCGGCCAACCGTAGTATAGCGGATCGGTTTTCCGGTCCATATTCGTAGATTGAAAATTGGAGAACTACTATGTTGAAGAGTCATACCCGTATCAGTCGTGTACTATTGAGCCTCGCCGCTACGAGCGTGCTGGGCCTGTTCGTTCTCTTTACGCCGACCCTTGCCTTTGCCGCCACGGCGAATGGTGCGAAATGCAACAAGGCCGACACACAATGTTTCATCGCGTTCGGCGATAAGGCCATCGCGGCGCGTCAGAGCTCGCTGGAAACGCTTAGCGACAAGATTACCGCGCAGCAGAAGGCGTCGAACATCACCGGCGATCAGGCCGCTGCGCTTCATGCCGATGTAACGACTAATCATAACGATCTCGCCACCCTGAAGGCCAGACTTGACGCGGACAAAAATGCGCAGGCGGCGCGCCAGGATGTGGCAGCTATCTATACACAGTTCCGTATCTACGCGGTCGTGCTCCCCCGCGATTATCGCCGCCTGCATGTGGATATGGAAGGTGTCGTACATGGGAAACTGGTCAACCTGGAGCCTAAATTGCAGCAGGCGATCCAGCACGCGTCTACCAGCAAACAGGCGCAGCTCAACCCGCTCTATAGCGACTACAAAGCGCAGCTCGCTTCCGCCGAGGGACAGATCGATAGCGCGCAGACGCTCCTCCCCACGTTGACGCCGACGAACTTCAACCTCAATCGCTCAACATACGAGGCCGCTCTGGCGAAGCTAAAGGCCAGCGAGTCAGCCGCGCACAACGATTTGCACAAAGCGGGCGACGACCTGCATCAGATCGCGCAGATTCTCAAGTAACGAAAAGCACCGTAGCAAAGAGAGAGCAGGCTTCCCTCAATGTAGGGGAGCCTGCTCTCTCCTTGCTACGATCCGTCGAGGAATGCTCGCCCCAATTGCTTATTCAAAAAACCGCATTCATCATCGTCTATATACTAGACCCTATGCAGGCATTACCTATGCACTTATTTTTACGTCTTCTAGAGAGAAAGGAAGCGAAGCGATGAATGCGGCAACGATCGTTCAGACGGCGGTACGGGCCATTGAAGCGCACGATATACAGGCGCTGAGTACGCTGGTGGCGGACGACTTTGATTTTCCCCTGCCCGGTGGCATCGCGCAACTGCATAAAAATGATTACATCGGCTTGATGGGCACGCTGGTACAGGCGCTGCCCGATCTCTCGTTCAACGTCAGCCACGTCGAAGTGCAGGACAACAAATTTCGCCTCACCACGCGCTGGACGGGAACGCAGCTAGGACTGCTCACCCTGCCGGGTCTGTCGCCCTTCCAGCCAACAGGCAGGAGCATCGCCTTGCCAGAGACCATCGACGAGTACACGGTAAGCGATGACCGCATCGTCTCGCTCAACATTCAGGACGTGCCCGGCGGCGGCATTCCCGGCCTGCTGACCCAGCTTGGCGTCATCGCTCCACGCGCTCAGGAAGCAAAGTAGCCTGGCGCGGTGTATGGACGTACTTGATATTCTTCTGTATAGTTGTAAGCATGGACAGCATATACACGATCGGCCATTCAACCCATCCAATTAAGGAATTTCTGGATGTGTTGCGTGCATATAACATTCAGTTGCTGGTTGATGTGCGCACGGTGCCGCGTTCGCGCAAAAATCCGCAGTTCGGCATTGAGCTGCTGCCAGGCGAATTGGAGGGCGCGGGCATCTCCTATCTGCATTTGAAAAGCCTGGGCGGACTACGGCATGCCGCCAGAGATTCGTCTAATACTGGCTGGCGCAACGCTTCTTTCCGTGGCTACGCGGACTATATGGCGACTGACGGTTTTCGCCAGGGATTGGACGAGCTTGAGACATTGGCCCGCCGCCAATGTAGCGCGATCATGTGCGCCGAGTCCCTGCCCTGGCGCTGTCATCGCTCGCTCATTGCCGATGCCCTGACAGTCGCAGGTTGGCAGGTCTATCACATTATGAGCAAAAAATCAGCCCGCCCGCACGAATTGACAAAATTCCTGCATATAGAGAATGGCGCATTAACCTATCCAGGCGAGATAGGCGAGTAAATCGGTAGCCTGAACATGGCTTTTTATGCATCGGTAGTATCATGGAAGTAGAGGAACTATAAGATAGTAGAGGAGGATATATTCCATGAAAGCCGAGATATCGCGCGTCGGTCGTTGCATGGTCTCTCACGAGGGGAAGCCATGTGGCAAACCAGCCGCCTATGTCCAGATCTGGAGCGCCAGCCGCGTCTTCCGCTACTGCGAGGAGCATGTGCCGCCCCAGGTGAAGAAAACCGCGCTCGCCGCAAAAAATTGACTTGCATTTATTGCCGAAACGCGCATATACTTTATAGCGGATTAATTATTCAAACGGCATCGGCGCGCCCGGATTCATCGTGCTTCTCTTCCTTCATCATTCTGAAATGGAGCGGGAAATGATAAATCCGGACGTCGTAAACGTGGTCCCTACCCCAAAATCCCGCAAAGCCTGTTTGCTCATCATGTACGCATCATTTCGAGCGGTAGCAAAGAAATGTAAAGAGAGAGGTATCTCGTGTTTTCGGAGAAAGAGCTGGAATATCTCAAGGCCCATCCCCTGGCACGGCTGGGCACAGTCACGTCCGCCGGGCAGCCCGACGTGGACGCCGTGGGCTACGAATTCGATGGTGCCCGCTTCTACATCGGCGGTACGCGGCTGGAAGAGACGCGTAAGTATAAGAATGTCGCCGCTGGCAATACCAAAGTCTCGCTGATCATCGACGATCTGCTGCTGGAGCCGTTCGTTCCACGCGGCATCAAACTGCACGGCAATGCGGAGATCGTTGAGCGCGAGGGGCGGCGCTTCGGCTTCGCTAAGTACCTCGCCATCACTCCGACCGTCTCGTGGAGCTGGGGCGTCGAGGAGCCACATATGCAGCGCGGCGAATATGCACCAAAGAAGACGCGCTGGACATAACATATTTCTTCCCTTCAGTAGGGATGGGCCTTGCGTCCATCCGGCCCAGGGAGCACGATCCGGCGCAGGAGTGGAGTTTTAGGGGAAGCGGATGGAGGCCAGCCCCATCCCTACTAAATAGATGGCCGAGTTTTTAAATGACGGGCAATATGGCAGGAAATTGCCTTTCTGATCTTGTATTTTTCCGCATCTGGTACGTTAAAGAGGTAGAAGGGTCTCCCTTCACATCTAAAATTATCACTATGGAAACATACAGGAGGAATGTTATGCCTGGAATACGCAATGTTATTTCAACGCTGACCGAGAATGGCGAAGAGGTCATGGGGCCAGATGTGATCCTCTGGCATTATCCCAACAACGACATCTTGAATGGCTCGCTGCTCACCGTGGAGAGCAACCATTTCTGCGTTCTGAAGTCGCGTGGCGCAATTCTCAATGTCTACGAGACGGGCCAGTACACAGTGCAGACGCCGGACCGCCCCATCTTTGGTTCGATGCAGCAAGCGTTCTATGGCGGCCAGAGCCCCTGGCAATACGAGGCGATCTACGTTAATCGCGCCAAGCTAGTGCTGAAGACGACCGGCATGGCCCTCTCGCGTGAGATGGCGGAGATGGTCTATAGCGTGGACTATTATGTCCATGTAGAGACACGCGAGGCGGCGCTACAGCTCGTCCAGCATATGCCCTATCGCGGACACGCCCTGATCTCGCAGGAGGTCAACTCCTATGCCGGTCCCGTCATCGAGCAGGCCGTGAACCAGCTCGTACAGATCACCCCGCTTGAGTCCGTCAACGAGAAGATTCACGATCTCTCGCAGATCGTCTTCCAGCACCTGCAACAGTTTTTAAGCACC
>JALYTQ010000276.1 GCA_030854195.1 Chloroflexota bacterium | reverse complement strand
TCGCGCAGCGCCAGGAGAGGCGGCGGCGGGCTAGTTCCAGGCCAATATACCAGGAGATGGTACCAGTGGCACCTCGCACCTACGCGCGGACGGGAACGCGCGCGTCTAGCGGACGCTTAAAGGCGGTCCGCCGCCTGCCCGCTTATCATAGCTCACCTATACCAATGCGGAGCGGAGCGCAACGTCCAGTGAAGCGCGGCTTCTTCTGGCGGCTGCTGGGCCTGCTATTCGGCATTATCGCGCTCATCTTTGTCGCAAATCTGGTGCTCAACAGCAATGCTTTTCGCGTAGAATATATCAATGTCGTGGGCACGCACAACGACGTGCTGATCCGTTCTATTCAACAGATGGGGATGCAGGGTCAAAACATCTTTTTCATGGATGTCGCGACCTTGAAAGAGCGGATTGAAACATCACCCCGCGTGGCGTCGGCCAGTCTCGAAAAACAGTGGCCCGACCAGGTTACTGTCAACGTGGTTGAGAGGACGCCGGTACTGCTATGGCACACAGCGCAAGGAACATATAGCGTCGATAAGCAAGGCGTGGTGATAGCGCCGGTCAGCGAAACGCCAGAAGCCAACCAGCTAAAGACCGTTGTCGATACAACGGGCAAAGTTGGCAAGCGTAGCGTTATACAACCAGGAACACACTTGAACGCGGCGGACATCGAGTTTGCCCTGGATGTATTAAATCGCTTCCCGCAAGTAACGGGAATAAGCAACTTCACCCTGCGCTATAGTGGCACAATAAATACGCATACCGCTTCACAAACCGGGCAGGCAGGTAGTAGGGGATCGTATATTGTTGACAGTCCAGATGGTTGGTCGGCCTACCTGGGTAGTGCTGATGACAGCAACCCTCTGGACAACAGGCTAATCGAATTGCAGCAAATCCTTACCCTGGTGCCGCAATCGCATCTAGCCACCGTTGATCTGCGCTATGGCCTGCGTCCGGTGTATACCTTAAAGCAATAAAGCCAGGAAAATACACATGACAGGTCTTTTCAAGAACAACGTTTTTCGTAGTGCGTCTCGCAAGTGTACCGCCCAATAGGAGCGTCTATCGTGCAAGAGCGGGTGATCGTCGGTATCGACGTTGGAACAACAAAAATCTGTGTCCTGGTCGGCGAGCTGGATCGCGACGGGAAGCTGAATATTGTTGGCGTTGGCACCTGCCCTTCACAGGGTTTGCGCCGCGGGGTGGTGGTGAACATTGAAGAGACCGTCACTTCAATTGCAGCGGCGCTGGATCGTGCAGAACGCCTTTCAGGGAAGAAAATTCTTACGGCATATGTAGGGATCGCCGGGAGCCATATTGTATCGGAGAATAGCAAAGGCTTTGTCGCCATCTCACCCAGTCACAGCGACATCGTGCAAAACGACATCAGCCGCGCTATCGAAGTGGCTCGCGCAATTGCTATACCTGCCAACCGCGAGATCATTCACGTGATCCCTCGCGGCTATGTTGTAGACGGGCAAGAGGGCATCAAAAATCCTATTGGCATGTCCGGCTTCCGCCTTGAGGTGGAGACGCATATCATTACGGGCTCGGTGTCTTCGATCCATAACTTGATCAAATGTGTCCATAAAGCTCATGTAGAGATTGAGGACCTCGTACTGGAGCCTCTGGCTTCCAGCGAGGCCGTGTTGGCGGATGGTGAGACCGATCTGGGTGTGGTGCTGGTCGATATCGGAGGTGGCACCACCGACATCGCGATCTTCTCAGATGGTGCAATCTGGCAGACCGCCGTTTTACCCATCGGGGGCAACCTGATCACCAGCGATATCGCCATCGGCCTGCGTCTCCCTCCGGGTGTAGCCGAGGAACTCAAAATAACGTATGGACATTGCGATCCATCGACTATTGATGAGGACGACATGATCGACCTGTCGCAGTTCATGCCTGATTGCGACGATCTCGTTCCACGCAAGCTACTGGCTGAAATCATCCAGGCCCGCGTGGAAGAGCTCTGCACCATGGTGCGCGAAGAGATCAAGAAATCAGGCTACGAGGGATTGCTACCGGCAGGTATCGTTCTTACAGGAGGAAGCGCGGAGATGCCCGGTATCCTGGAGCTCGCGAGTCAGACGCTTGATCTGCCCGCGCGCATCGGCTCTCCACTCGGCCTGCATGGCCTGGCTGATTCGATCAGCCGCCCCGCTTACGCAACGGCGGTCGGGCTGCTGCTCTGGGGTCTGCGTCACACATCCCTGATGGCCGAGGAAGAGGAACCGGAGGATGAGGGGCCAATAGATTTTATATCTCGTTTTGGCCGTTGGCTACGTGCATTTATACCTTAGTAGCTTCTCATTTGTAGGATGAGAACCGCTTTTCGTTCTCTGTATCTGTAGAGAAGAAGCTCGGAAGGGGGCCACGAATTATGTTACCAATGGGAAATCATCAACTTGAAGGCTTTGCTCAGATCCGCGTGATTGGTGTGGGAGGAGGCGGCAGTAACGCTGTGAATCGCATGATTCAGGCGAATATGATGGGCATTGAGTTTATTGCTATCAATACGGATGCCCAGGCTCTGCTGCTCACGGATGCACCACATCGCATTCGCATCGGCGACAAGCTCACTCGTGGCCTCGGCGCGGGTGGCAACCCTGGCGTCGGTTCCAAGGCTGCTGAGGAGAACGCTGAGGAGATTTATGAGGCTCTGAAGGGTTCCGATATGGTCTTTATCACAGCCGGTATGGGCGGCGGTACCGGCACGGGGGCGAGTCCCGTGGTCGCGCAGATCGCGCGCGAGGTCGGGGCGCTGACTGTCGGCGTCGTCACCAAGCCTTTCGCTTTCGAGGGGAAGAAGCGCCTGCTCTCCGCCGAAGAGGGTATCGCGAATCTGAAGCAACACGTGGATACGCTGATTACTGTTCCCAACGATCGTTTGTTACAAGTTGCGGACAAGCGCACACCGCTCTCGGACGCCTTCAGGCTGGCCGACGATGTGTTGCGTCAGGGCATTCAGGGTATCAGCGACCTGATCACTGTACCCGGTCTGATCAATCTGGACTTCGCGGATGTGAAGACGATTATGTCCGCCGCTGGCTCAGCCCTCATGGCTATTGGAGAGTCGAGCGGCGAGACGCGAGCGAGCGAGGCGGCGCAGATCGCCATCGCCAGCCCACTGCTGGATATCGATATCAGCGGCGCGCGCGGCGTGCTCTTCAACATCACTGGCGGTATGGATATGACCCTGTTCGAGGTGAATGAAGCTGCGGATATTATCAGCCAGGCGGCGCATCCAGAGGCGAATATCATCTTTGGCGCGGTACAGGACCCCGCGTTCGATGGGAAGGTCAAGATTACGGTGATCGCGACGGGCTTCGACAATACCACCACTGGTCGTGTCCAGCATCAGCCCATGGTCGCCCAGCCATCTTACCAGTACGCTCAGCCGCAGCGACCGGAGTACGATCGGAGCCGCCTCTACCAGGTGTCTTCGTCGCCCGCGAACAATATACATAACGGCAACCATAGCACACAGCCGCGTGCCCAGCAGCAGCCACCCGTGAGCTACGCGCCAGCAGCCGTCACGCCTCCACCTGTGCAGCACGTGTCGAATCATCCGACCGGGCCGTTACAGGCCAATCGTGGGGGCGGACAGCCGTTGATGGCTGATACCGGACGCCAACGGGTGGTCATGCCGCCTATCGCGGCGGATGCCAGCAGGCAGCAGCCGTCGGCGAACATGAACCGACCTATGACGCCGCCACCGCTCATGCGCGAACCGGCACCTATGCTGGACGATGTAGATGAGAGCGACTTCGAACTGGAGGATAGCGATGCCCTCGATATAGAGGATAGCCAGCGCAGTCTACCGGTGCCAGAGCCGGAAGCTCAACCTCTACAGCGCCAGGCGACCAGTCAGCGCCAGGTGCGTCGCATCGACCGTAACCCGGAGCCACAGCGCCGCAACGCGCCCTCCGGCGATGTGATCGACATTCCGGCGTTCCTGCGCAAGCGGTAAGCAAGCGCTAGCAGACAGAAAAAACAGGCCATACGATGTGGCCTGTTTTTTCTGTCTGCTAGATCCTAAATCTTGTTGCGCGTCTTCCCCAGATTGCCAGGAATATCTTTATTGAGACCGATATGGTTCACAACCACGCGTACACCTGGAATACCGAGCATTTCACGCTCAAGCGCCATGCGCATAGAACTGCTGGGTACATCGCCGTACAGGTTCACGATATAGTTCTCAACCAGAATGCGCAGGTTCTGAGCGCCATCCAGCTTGCCCGCCGTCTTCAGTTTTTCGATACTTGCATAAGCGGTAGTGAGAATCTCATCCTCTGCAACAATGAAATTACGCACATCGAGCACATTGGGCAGGTAGCGCAGCGACTCTTCGAGACGCTGGCGCTGCGCTTCCAATTCGACTTTTCCATACAGGGCCAGGATAACGCCGTCGTCCTTTACCTGATCTACCTCTACCTTGACCGGATGAGTACTGTAAGCCGTACTGCTTACCGTGATGACACCCTCCACGACCGCCTCTGCTTCTTCCAATATAGTATGAGGCGGAATGGCCGGGTTGTATACGTATCTATACTCCTCGGCGAACTCGTCATAAGGAGCGGCCATAGGATCTTCCAGGACCCAGCCCAGGATGCCAACCAGCACAAAAGGCGCGGCAACGATCGTCAGCCACGGATTGCTGGGGAAGAAAAGAACCCCCGCCAGGGTCACCAGCAAGGCCGCGCTCAAAATAAACGGCCAGAGACTGGGATTTGGCAAGTGAACATGATGCTGCTGCTCCTCCGCGACCTGTTCTGTTGCAAGAGAGTCGCCCAGCTGGCTCGTTGTAAGACTGGTATTTTGAAGAGATGTTTCCATTTGCTCTCGCTTTCCTCCACAGTGGTATACATTAGCGAGGACTATTTATTTGCATAGCTGTCCTACTCCTAAGCATACCAAATATGGGCCGTTCGTGCAAGCATTATGGGTTGCTTCCATGACTATGCAAAAGCTATATCGCCACGCGCATTGGCCCGCTCTTTTACTGGTCGGTATTATGAATTAGTACATATCTTTCGCTATACAACTATTAAGCTGTGGGAGGTGCCGGTAGAGGATCTGAAAAAGACTGGCCTGAAGGGTCTGCTTCCGCTCTGTCTACTGGCAAAAGATGGAGCACGGCGCGATGTTGCGAAAGAGGTTTTCAAAGGCACCAGTGGTAATAAAGAATTACTGGCATTGGCACTAACTTTAGCATCGATGGTGTTTAGTAATGACGCCGACCAGCAATGGCTGGAGAGAGAGGTCGCTATGTTGGAAGACATCGTACGCGATACATGGTTTTACCAGAAGATTTTGAAAGAGGGACGAGAAGAGGGACGTGAGGAAGCTATTATAGAGACTTTGCGCCTGATTATCCTGGATACCGTGAAGGAGCGCTTTCCTGCACTTCTGGAACTGGCGGGGACGCGTATTGAGGAGATGAGTGATCCGCTTCTGTTGCGTAAGCTCAATACCAGGATTGTAGTGGCGCAAACGGTTGATGAGGCTGGGCGGGCGTTGCGGGACGATTAGCTAGCCGGAGTAGGTATAGGACTGATAGCAGCATGGGCGATGCATTAGCGTACGCCCCATTCCCACAGTCCGTACGAAACTTTTTTGTCCAGTGGATGGCCCCGCCTGGGTAAGGATGATGCCGATCTCGCCACGATGATAGGACTCGTGCGAGATCAGGTACCCCAGGAACGCGACGGCATGCGACTTGAAGCCTTTGACTTTGCCGCCGCGCTCAAACGCTGTTCTGAGCAAGACCTTCCATAAGAACCCTTCTTATTTTAATAGCGTCTGCAGGTCTGCCGCCAGTTGCGTGGGCGTGAAATCGTTGTCGAGGAAGACGCGTTCGTTCCCCTGCTTATCGATCACGTACAGGCCCAGGCCATGGCTCACCGTCTGTTGGTTTATTACCTGCGCGAAGGTATTGTAAGATGTCCACACTGGCGACAACTGGTTTTGCGAACCGACGAGGTAGTGCCAGTAGCCCTGCATGCTGTGTTCCTTTGAGAACTTGAGCGCCGCTGCAACGTTGTCTCGTTTGGGATCGGTGCTCACCGCCAGAATGCCAACGCGCGAGGAGGCGTCACCAAGCAACTGCATAGTGCTGTGCAGCTTGTTCGCGGTCAAGGGACACTGATCGGGACAGTTCGTGTACATAAAGGTAATAACCACCGGCTTGCCCTTGAATTGCGCGAGCGAGACCTGTTTCCCAAACTGATCCGTCAGGCTGAAGCCTGGCGCGGGTGTGCTGTTCAGATCGGTTCCTTGCAGGCCGGACGCGCTCGCACCGGTACTATTACCCGTAGCGGGCGGCGTCGCGTGGCGCAGCTGAAACACGCCGATCAGCAGCACCACCAGGACTGCTAACGTGACGACGGAAAGCCGTGAAGCGAGACGCCAATTCATATGCATAATGTTTTTCTCTTTGTTAATGAATGACGCGGTCCACTACCATAGCTGCAAAGATGGCGGCAAGGTAGCAGTTGGAATACCAGAAAAGCGTGCGCGCCCAGTTCTTGGTCTGATCGCGCAACAGACGTATCGCCATATAGAGCAGGATGCCGCCCAGGACCACCGCCGATACAAGATAGATATAGCCCATCTCGTGCGTGGCGAAGAGGACCAGCGTCACCGCCAGCAAAAGCAGCGAATACAGGAAGATCTGCCAACGCGTCTCGCGCTCGCCCAGAACGACGGGCATCATGGGTACGTGTGCTTTCTCATAGTCTTTCTGAATAAGCAGCGAGAGCGCCCAGAAGTGCGGCGGCGTCCAGTAGAAAATAATTGCGAAGAGCCAGATCGC
>JALYTQ010000275.1 GCA_030854195.1 Chloroflexota bacterium | reverse complement strand
TTGACGTTTGGACTAAACGAACCTACCAGAACCTCTTTGGAAGTTCCGTTGACAAGAAAGAATGACAGCCGAAATGTCAGAAATGCCATCACGATGGAACAAGTTGAGGCAACTTCGGCGTTTTGCGGATGACGGCAAAGCGTTCTGCCTTCTTCACCTTTGCCCCTTTGATCCGGCCTTTCGATTTTCCGCGAGGTTGGGGTGGTTGGGCAGGGGTGCCCAAACGTGGCAACAATTTGCCGATCCCGCGTCGCACCTGTTGCGGGCTTGGCTTGCGCTGCTTGTTTTCCCACGGACGTAGTTCTCCTTCGACCAGATCGCGGGCCAGCACCAGATGATTGTGGGCAATGGCAACACTATGGCTCCAGCGCTCAAACTGCTCTGGGGTCCGCAAACGCGGGGTTTCCCACAACAGCGCTTGTTTGTCAAAACGGTAGCCATGTTCCTGGCCGAACCGACGAGCGTACCCCAAACCGATCTGTGCGATATCAGCCTCTGCATCTCCTATCCAGGCAAACCAACTGACCCGAGGGTCGCGTTCTTTATTGGTGGCATGGGGACGCACAACGCGAATGACGGTCACGTCCAACGAGCGCTGCTGGCTTGACGTGCAGGTGCTTCCACCAGGTGATTTCCACAAGACGATCCTTGTCATCGGTGCCGCTCCACGTTCCATCTGGATTTGCATGGGTGGTACCATCCTTGGGCTGCAGCCTGGCTCCATCTTTGCGTGGACCGCCTTTTTTGCCCGTTGGAGGAGGCGCTGGCCGATAGAAACAGCGATTGGTTTTGAGGCGGCACAAGACCCCGATACCCAGGCTACTCCATTGGCACCACAACCAGTTGGCATCATAGCCACGATCCAGCACGACGAGAGCGTTCTTGGGCAGGTGAGCAACCAGACGTTTGAGCTGGACAAGAGCCACTTCGATGGCCGTCGTCTTCGACGCTACTCGTTGTTGATCCAGCACGTAGGTCCAACTCCTCGGTTCTTCCGGCAAGACCACTCCCGTCGAAAATTGCCAGCCAAAGGTGATGGGTTTCTTGCATTCTGGCAGGTTATGGACATGTTGTGCGGTCCGATCTGCCGAGGTCACCGCATCAGGACGCGCAATCTTGCTCGCATCGATCCCAATCCACAACCACTTGCCAGCATCCGCTTTGGGCAGGTAGCGAACGAAGATGTCCCGCAAGTACTTTTCATCAATACGACCATCTTGAAAAGCTTGATACAAGCTCGACCATTTTCGTTCAAACCAGAGCGATTGCGACACTTCTGGAAACGATTTGGCCTGGGGTTCGCTCATCAAGGCATCCACGGTGTTGAACAACGCATCTCTACATCGCGGAAAACAGTCATAGATATCGTGACGAAATTGTCTCAGTATGTTAATGTTCACCTACGTAAAGCTCCTTGGAATTTATTACCGGAACTTTACTTGATTGGCCGTCCTTCTGCAAGGTTGGAGGGCCTTTTGTCTTGATTTATCCAAACGTCAATTGAATTGCGTAAAAGAGGTACGTAGAATGTCTACTCAGTCTAATGCAAGACCAGCACGTATTTTTCTGGCCTTTACTTCTGAAGATGGCTCTTTTCACAAGGATCTGGTTACACAACTGGCATCCCTTCGTCAGGGGGGGATTATTGATAATTGGCACGAATATGAGATTCCTGTGGCGGAAATTTGGCAACAAGTTGAGAAGGAACGGCTTACTCAAGCCGATATTATCCTACTTTTGATTAGCCCGGATTTTATCGCGTCAGATTACTACTACAGCGTTCAGATGAAACAGGCACTTGAGCGCAATGCCGCTGGCGACGCACGGGTGATACCCATTTTATGTCGTCCGGTCTACCTGGAAGATCTCCCCATTGCCAGACTTCCAATACTCCCGCGTAGCGACCTGGGCAGAATCAAAGCAGTCAGCGAATGGGAAAACAAAGATAGCGCATACGCGGAGATTGTCAGAGAGGTCAGAGAAGCGATAGCAGAACTCTTCGGCGCATCTCCTCCTATCCAGGTTCCACCTCAACCAGAAACAGCTTCGCAGCCACAAGGAACTCGCTATCTCACTTATAATGGGCATAGCAGTTACCTCATCAGTGCAGCATGGTCGCCTGATGGCAAATATATCGCGTCCGGTGGCGGCGATACTACGGTGAGAGTATGGGATGCCAATACAGGAAATACGCTTTACACCTACCGTGTTAGTGATGGGAGTCCTATCCGCCCTAATTTCGTTTCGGAAGTGTGGGAGATTATCTGGTCGCCCGATAGCAGCAAAATAGCCGTTGGGGGCAAAGGAATTCCTATGGTCTGGAGTCCCCAGGGTAATCAAGCCCTTGCGACCTACAAAGGGCACTCGCCATTGTTACGTATTATCGCAAGTATGGCATGGTCGCCGGATAAACAATACATTGCTTCTACCAACTTAGGGAGCCTTGCAGATCCCAACATCCACATATGGAGTTCAACAACTGGTCAGTTGTTCACCAAAATACGCATGAGTTTCAACATTACCATTACTATCGGTGGTATCGCCTGGGCACCCGATAGCAGGCGGGTTGCCTGTGGCTGGCCCGGAGAAGTACGCATCTACGATGTCTATACAAGACAACTCGTACAGACCTATAAAAACGCATCAGGCGTGTCTTACTTTTATGTCCGCTGGTCACGCGATGGCAGCAGGCTTGTCTGTGCGGTTCCCAAAGAGGCGGTGGTGTGGGATACAACAACAGGAAGACTCTTGCACAAATATGTCGCGCATAAAGACGACATACGCGATCTCGCGATCTCGCCTGATGGCAAACACGTTGCCAGCGCCAGCAACGATAAAACCGTGCATATCTGGGAGACCGATACAGCAAAGCGGATCTTTACCTATGAAGGGCACAAAGATCAGGTTGCGTCGGTCACATGGTCGCCCGATGGCAAACGGGTTGCCTCGGCATCTAAGGATGGCACGGTCCACGTCTGGCAGGCTCTCTAATTTCCTGGCGCTCCATCTGATACAATAGAAGGAAAAAAAGAGGATAGGACTATGCCCTTTGACCTTCTGCGCGCCCGCCAGGATACGCCAGGTTGCCATAACGTAATGCATTTCAATAACGCGGGGTCGTCGTTGATGCCGCAGCCCGTGCTCGACGCGACGATCGGGCACCTGCAACTGGAGGCGCAGATCGGCGGCTACGAAGCTGCCGCGCAGGCGCAGGACGCGCTTGAGCATGTATACGATGCGGCGGCGGCACTGATTAACTGCACGCATGAAGAGATCGCGATTGTGGAGAATGCGACGCGGGCGTGGGATATGGCCTTCTACTCGCTACCATTTCAAGCAGGCGACCGCATTCTGACCGGCATGAACGAGTACGCCAGCAACTATATCGCCTTCCTGCAAATGGCGCGCAAGACCGGCGCGATCGTTGAGGCGGTTCCTAACGATGAGCACGGGCAGATCTCAATTCAGGCCCTGCGCTCTATGCTGGATGAGCGCGTCAAACTGATCGCCGTTACCCACGTGCCGACGAGCGGGGGACTGGTGAATCCGGTCGCGGAGGTGGGCAGGGTGGCACGCGAGGCTGGCATTCTCTACCTCGTTGACGCCTGCCAGTCGGTGGGGCAGATGCCCATCGATGTCGAGAAGATCGGTTGCGATATGCTTTCGACGACGGGGCGCAAATATCTGCGGGGTCCACGCGGAACAGGCTTTCTCTATGTCCGGCGCTCAATCCTCGAACGCCTGGAGCCGCCATTTCTGGATCTGCACGCGGCGGATTGGGTGGCGCGTGACCGCTACGAGATCCGCTCCGATGCGCGCCGCTTCGAGAACTGGGAAGCGAACTACGCGGGCAAGATCGGTCTGGGCGTCGCTATCAACTACGCCATGCAATGGGGCATCGACGCTATCTGGCGGCGCGTCAAATCCCTCGCCTATCAATTGCGCACGCGGCTCAGCCCGCTCCCAGGCGTCATCGTGCGCGATCGCGGCATCACGCAATGCGGCATCGTCACCTTCACCATCGACGATGTAGCACCCGAAGAGATTCAGCGCCGCCTGGCCGCACAAAACATCAACGTCTCGGTCACGGTAATCGGCTCAACACGCCTCGATCTGGAGACACGCGGGCTGAGCAGCATGGTGCGCGCCTCAGTCCACTACTACAATAGCGAGGAAGAGGTCGAGCGATTCTGCGAGAAGATAGCGGAGATGGTGTGAATATACACATGATAATCATCTGTATATATATGATGTAGGGGCGCGCAGATAGTTTATCTCGCGGCGGCTGCCCAGGTCGTCGACCATATCGTCGACGAAATCCAGCGTCTCGCGCAGCGAATCGCGCATGCTCACACGACGCATGCTGGCGAAATCGAGTACCTGGGCATCCAGACCGTAGCGCATGGCGCGCCACTTGTTCTCCTCGATATAGTCGCGGCGCAGCGTGGGAACGCTCTTGTCGCGCTCGTTGAGGTACGACAGTTTGGCCACCAGCGCCTGACAGAACGCCGCGATGCCCAGCGTATCCTCAAGCGTCGAAGGCATATCGCAGATGCGGAACTCCAGCGTATCAAAGAAGGCATGCGGGCGGATATCCCACCAGATCCTCTTGCCGTTATCGATGGCCTCCATCTCCACCAGATCCTGCACATAACGATCGAAATGGTGTCTGGACTCGAAGACATCGGGCATGCCACTACGCGGAAAGCGCTTCCAGACGACGGCGCGATACGATTTGATGCCGGTCAGGCGTCCCTGCCAGAAGGGAGAATTGGAGGAGAGGGCCAGCAGGTGTGGCAGCCACGCCCGCGCCTGATTCATAATCTTGATCTGCAGTTCTTTATCAGGTACGGCCACATGCACATGCAGGCCAAAAATCAGAATGGAACGGCCAATATCCTGGTACTCTTCTTCCAACGCTTCGTAGCGCTCGTGTTCAGTGCGCTCCTGATCGAGCCATTTGGCACTCGGATGCGTGCCAGCGCTGACCAGGACCAGCCCCTCTTCTTTGACCAGGCGAGAAAGCAGCAGGCGGGCCGAGTACAGCTCTTTGCGGGCCGCGCTCAGGTCAGGCAAGACATCTGAAACATACTCGACCGTCGATTGCAGCATCTCCGGCTTAATCTTCTCCTCGAAATACGGCGCGCCCTTGTCCAGTATACTCTGTATGCACGAACATAGATCGCCCGAATCCAGCTTCACTAACTGGAACTCCTCTTCAATGCCAAGCGTGAAACGATCCACCATTCTCTATACCTCCCACAAACTAAGCATAAAGTTCTACCACGTATACGCTCATGGAGGTAATACGAACGAAATTGCAAATCGGGTTCTAACCAATTGAGAATACCGGGAGATCTACGCCTGCGATATCTGCGCATATGAACCATCCTGCGGCACCGGACCTGGCATCGTTTCGGTGCCCTGCGTCGATACCTCCGTTGAGCTAGCGAAGCGCGTATCGTCTGGCGACCAGGCAAGCGCGAAGACCGGCGTATCTATATAGAAGGCAACGTTGCGCTGCGTATCCGCGTCCCAGGCGACCACGACGCCGCAAGTATCGCCACAATAGACCTGCGTCACCGCCGCGATACGCTTGCCATTGTGCGACCAGGCAACAACAAAGATGAGATCGGGTAGGACGCCTTTCGCGCTACTGGCCTGCGCTGCCTTCACATTGTACCCATTGTAAGTATAAGCCAGCTTGCCTGTCGCGGCGTCCCAGACCTGCACCGTCCTGTCCCACGAACCGGAGGCGATGCGCTTTCCATCGGGTGCCCAAGAGACTGAGCTGACGGTAGCAGTATGCCCGTGATAGGTGAAAATATGCTTTCCGCTCGTGACATCCTGAATCTGGACGGTCTTATCAGAGGAGGCTGAGGCGAGCTGCTGGCTATCGGGCGACCAGGACACGCTGTTTACGCTGTCTGTATGCCCGCGATAGACGTACTTCTGGGCACCGGTCGTCGCGTCCCACAGCCGCACAGTGCCATCCACCGAGCCAGAAGCGATGTACCTGCCATCAGGCGACCACGCCACCGCCATCACAGCATCGGTATGGCCGCGCCCGGTAACGACATTCTCTCCGCTCAGCGCGTCCCAGATCTGCACCGTCTTGTCAGAGGAACCGGAGACTACGCGGCGGCTATCCGGCGACCAATCAACCGTGTTGACAGCGGCGCTGTGACCGCGATAGATGAAGGGATGAAAATGATCGCTGGTAATGGCGGCCCAAATTTGCACCGTTTTGTCGAGCGATCCCGAGGCGATATGGCGGCCATCGGGCGACCACGCGACGGTAGTAACACGCATTTTATGTCCACGATACGTTACCAGAACGCGGCCATGAGCGCGCGGAGTAGGGGTAGCAGCAGGCGATGAAACGGTGGACTGCGCGCAACCCTCTACGCTCAAAGTTACGATTAAGCCCGCAAGAGTCTGTAGCACAACACGGCGGGAGAGACGCTCTGTCGATTGTTGCATTGCTGACCAATCCCTTCTTGAGCGTACACGCTCAGCAATGATGAGAAAACAGGCGAGCGATTGATAAGGCCGTATAGATAGATTCTATGTCTGAGCATAGCATCTCCTCGCATAACTGTCAATATTATATTGAGGGTTATTATCTGTTCCCCTCTCGATCGACTTGTGATAAGATAGGCGTCAGAAAAAGGAGGTGGCTTTCAGTCCTGAAGGGATGGAGGCCGCGACAATTCATGGATGCTTTATGTCTACAGTTTATCAATAGCGAATTTCGCGATTTCCGTGGCCGCTGGGCAAGGGATGATCTCTGGCAGCCGGGCTGGCTGGAACACTTTC
>JALYTQ010000274.1 GCA_030854195.1 Chloroflexota bacterium | reverse complement strand
GTGCGCGGCCACCAGACCGTCATCAGCGGAAATAGCGCGCTCGAACGCGGCGAGGGCATCGGCGTAGCGACCGGCGTTGTAGAGGCGATCCCCCTCGTCCAGCCAGTCAGCGCCGTCGTGGTGGGCAGAGACCGGAGCAGCCGGAGCGGGATGAGAGCCCACAGGCATCCTGAGCAGCGCGTCGATGAACGCGTGCATATCGGGATAGCGCTCCTCGCGGTTCTTCGCCAATGCGCGTAGCACCGCCCGTTCGATATGCGCCGGAACGTCCGGATTGATCTGCGACGGAGGGCGCGGCGGCTCCCCCATGTGCAACTTACCAAGCGTCACGGCATGTTTCGCGAGAAAGGGAGGATGGCCGGTCAGCAGTTCGTAGGCAATACAGGCTAGCGCGTACTGATCGCTGCGCGTGCTCGCGGCCCCCTCGAACTGTTCAGGTGCCATATAGAGTGGTGAGCCGATTACATTGACATATTTCGTGCGCGTATTCTCCAGCAGCACGGCGATGCCAAAGTCGGCGATGAGCGCCTCATTCTGGGCATCGAAGAGAATATTTTCGGGCTTCAGGTCGCGATGCACAATATTCTGCTCGTGAACGTATTGTAGCCCCTCCCCGACCTGCGTCATCACCCTGAGCACTTCGCTCAGGGGCAACAACCTGCGATGAAGCTCCATAGCGGCGCGCAAGGAGCCATTGGGCGCGAACTCGGAGACCTGGTAGGGGAAGCCATCTTCGTCGATGCCGACATCGTAGATGGGCAGGATATGCTCGTGCTTCAGCAATTCGAGGAACTCGGCCTCGCGCAGAAAGCTCGTCCGCTCCTCCTCGGACTCCAGATAATTCGTGTGCAATATCTTGATCGCCACAACGCGGTTCGACAGGTAGAGATGTACCCCCTGATAGACATGCCCAAACGCACCGCTATCGATCGATTCGGTGATGCGGTAGTTGCCTACCTTTTTGCCAATATAGGAGATATCCTCTGCCTCTTCGCTCATGACGCATCTTTCTGGATGGGAGTAGGTGGTAGATTGTTTGCCGCTCGTGTATTGCTAGCATAACACAAGTCTCGATGTGAGGCAAAACCCCGTGAGTATCGGGGGATGCTTCATTGTTCTGCAAAAAGATGTTTCTAACCAACCGCACCCCTACATCAGAAATTGCGGTATATTTTTAAAGGGGCTTGATATGCTATATACATAAAATGCACTATTTATACTGTTCCGCTATTAATCATTAGTGACAGAACAGGAGTGCTTGCGTTCACGCTCGTTGAAGTGGTTACTGCTACAGTGACAGTGATGTCGATAGTGCCCATGCCGCTATTGGCTCCGGCATTCAAGATGTTCGTGGGAACGCCATCATTCCCCTGCATCATGATCGGGTAGGCAACGCTGTTCTGAGGTAAGGAGCATGTAGAGTTGGATGCGCAGGCAGCATTGACGTGCGTGAGGATCGCCGTGGAGGATGGGAGCGTACCGGCCAAAGCGAGTTTCCAGCCATTGCCCGATCCCGTCTCGTCACTGACGGACATATGGAGCTGGTAGGTGGTCGTTGTATATGCACCATTGGGCGTCTCGCCAACCAGTGCAATGGAGTTCATAGTCGCCGTCAAAGGGCCGGGCAGGATACCGAATGTCACATTGACACTGCTGCTCCCGTCGCCGCCATTCGTCGCGCCTGCCGCTCGCGCCGGAGTAGGATTGCCCATATATAATCCTGCTGCCAGGATGAACATAACGATACCGCTGATGAGCCAGATGGAACGACGTGTAAACATAAACATTGAAAATCCTCGTATCTTTTTGTTTCTATGTGTTTCATAGTAGCTCAGTACGAGACGGTTTCAAGTTGAGGAATGGATGCTGCCTGGTTATTTTTTATGGCAGTTGGTTGAGATTTCTTAATGGAAAGTGGACAATAAAATTCTGATGCCATCTCCGATAATAATAGCATCAGAACAAGAGCACGCGAAATCCGTCTTAAAGATGCGAACGCCTCTATTCATGACACCTGCTGTCGTATTCGGACCACCATGTTTGCACAGATTGAGAATGAAGCGCACTACTCTCATTTGTAGATGATCGATCAAACTCCGCCAGTTGCTGTCGCCACTTCCTGATATTGCATGCTCACAAAGTGTTGTACACCAACCAACCGCAATATCGGCCTCTGGAGCCGCGAGAATGCTTGTAGCGCTGCTTCCATCGCGATTGGCTCCGGTTTCTCAAGTGCATATTCATTCCCATGCCAGAGCAACGTACAGCGGCCAGCGGCCAGAATATTGCGATACCAGTCCACCTCTGGTCCATACGTTAGCGCAATCACAAACCTGTCCCCCAGCGGCTCAACCATAATAGTCGTCTCATACTGCTTGCCGCTCCGACGCCCAACGTGCCGAATAACAGCAAATGGGCCACGGGAAAAGCGCGCAAAATTATGTAACACTCGATTGGTGACATATTTGTTAAAAGTGCGTATACGGTTGTGCGACATCATGTCCTCCTGCTAAGAAAAGGCTACTCTCGCGTCAATGCGCGCATTAAGACCGCGACCAGCGCATCGGCGCGTTCAAGTGGTGGAGGAGACGCATTCTCCTCCACAAAAACCATGTTTGTTATGGCATATGTCAAAAGCCCCCCGAGCAGAGCATGCGCCACCGCGTCAAAATCCACATCGGCGATGATCTGTTGCTCCCTGGCCTGGCGCAATAGTGTCGTTAGAATAGAGAGCCCGCGCTCCGGCACGGTAGCGCGAAACAAGGAGCCGAGTTGAGGGAAGCGCGGCATCTCCGCAATGATGATGCGCAACAGAGCCAGGTACTCGGGCTGACTCATTATCGACAAGATCTCGCGAGCCAGAATCGCGAGCGTCTGATGCAAAGACGGCACATCGTATGGTACGGTCATCTGCGCAAACAGCGAGGAAGTACGTGGCTGCGCGAGCGTCATGTTGCTCAGTACATCAACAAAGAGATCCTCTTTGCTGGCATAGTGACGATAAAGGGTCTCCTTTGAGGAAATGCCAGCCTCCACCAGAATAGTATCGGTGCTCGTCGCAAGATAGCCATGCTGAAGAAAGAGCCGTTGAGCGGCTGCGCGGATCTGTTCACGCGTCTGTTGCACGCGTCTGTTCTGCTTTGTTTCCATAACAACTCATTTCTTCTGTTATCGTACTATACGGTACGATTATAAAACACCGAACAGAAGATGTCAAGGGCAACACTCGCCCACAACAAATTTCTGTTGGGCAAAATAGATAAACAGGAGGACCGGAGACATGAAGCATCTCCGGTCCTCTTATGCTCTTCTCGTGTAGAGAGCACCACTACGCCTGCAACAGCCGCCTCTGTGATAGAGACGCGATTTATAAGCCCGTCCTCGTCCTACGCCTGCAACAGCCTCCTCAGCACGGTTGGCAGGATGCCGCCGTTCTCGTAGTACCTCACGTCGATGGCACCGTCCAGGCGCGCAATGGTCTGGAAGGAGAAGGTCGAGCCGTCCTCGCGGGTGGCCTTGACCGTGACCTGCTGGCGCGGCTTCAGTCCCTGCTCGATCCCTTCGATATCATAGGTCTCGCGGCCCGTCAGGCCGAGCGATTCTTTGCTCTCGCCGGGCAGGAACTGCAACGGTAGGATGCCCATGCCGACGAGGTTGCTGCGGTGAATACGCTCGAAGCTCTCGGCGATGGCGGCGCGCACACCGAGCAGCAAGGGACCCTTGGCGGCCCAGTCGCGCGAGCTGCCGGAGCCATACTCCTTGCCCGCGATCAAGATCAGCGGCACGCCCTCCTGCTGATAGCGCTCCGACGCGTCGTAGATCGTCGTCTGTTCGCCGTCGGGCAGGTGCACGGTGTAGTAGCCTTCTTTGCCCGGCGTCAGGCGGTTGCGCAGGCGGATATTGCCGAAAGTGCCACGCACCATGACCTCGTGATTGCCGCGCCGCGCGCCGTAGGTGTTGAAGTCGCGCTTCTCGACGCCGTGCTCCAACAGGTAGCGACCGGCGGGACTGGTCGGCGCGAAGCTACCAGCGGGCGAGATATGGTCGGTCGTGATCGAATCGTCCATCATCGCCAATACGCGCGCGCCGTGAATATCCTTCACAGGCGCGGGCTCCGGCGACATATCCTTGAAGAAAGGTGGCTCCTGGATATACGTCGAATTGGGGTCCCAATCGAAGAGCGCGCCGGTCGAGTTCGATAGCGAGCGCCAGTGCTCATCGCCCTCGAAGACGTGCGCGTAGTTGCGTGAAAAGACATCAGGTGTGACCGCGCCATTTACGGCGTCGCGCACCTCCTGCTGCGAGGGCCAGATGTCGCGCAGGTAGACCTTTTCACCGTCAGAGTCGATACCGATCGGGTCCTGCGTCAAGTCGATATCCACGGTTCCGGCCAGGGCGTAGGCGACGACCAGCGGCGGGGATGCCAGGAAGCTTGCCCGCACCTGGGGATGGATGCGCCCCTCGAAGTTGCGGTTGCCACTCAGCACTGCCGCGACGACGAGGTCGTTGTCCTGCACCGCCTCGGCGACCGGATCAGCAAGCGGACCGCTATTACCAATACAATTGTGGACCGCTACTGTGCCTGCTACGAAGGAGTGTAGGTCATTCACCGCCAGATCAAACACCGCTCTCCTGCCTGCTGGCCGTCGGTCCACCACCTGAAGCATGAGGGTCGGCAACGTGCATGCATCTTTCTCTACGCAGTAACGTTTCGCAGTCTCTGCATTCGCACGTGAGCGCAACGGAGCAAACCACTCGCGCGCGCCGATCTGGCTGAGTAATTCGACAGGCGAAGGAAAGTCGCAAGCATCTCTATGCAATGGCTGGAACTTGCGTGTCGTCAGTTGTGGCAGCCGCGAAAAACGGTCGTGCCCCTCCAATAGCGCGTAGTGAGGGAAGACCACTGGCTCGCGCTCCATCAAAGCCGCCGCCGCTACCTTACGTGCTTGTGAGAACGATAATTTATGCTCAGCCTGATGCAACGCTTCCAGCCGGTTCGCCATCCAGAGCCGCTGCCGATGCATCTGGTCCACCAGACGCCAGTAAACCGCCGCCGCGCTGGCTCGCAATGCCTTATCCACACAATAGCGAAATCCCACGCACTCCACGAACGAGAGGCCATCTGGAAGTTCCAGGCGAACCTCCAGGCGAGGAATACCATCCAGTGCTTGCGGATACGAGGAAGTTGCGCGGCGCGTAGCATACTCGCAGACGGTGGCTCCATGAGTTTTCACTCCACAGCGCGCCAGCAGATGGATCACGTCGCCCATAAGCTGCTTGAGAGCCTCCACATGCTCTGGTATGGTGCTTTGAGAATAGGCAGGTGGCTCAAGTGTTGCCTCGCCATTACGCTCGCCCCAACGGTGCAAGACAGGTGCATGGCCGTCCGCTCCGAAGAGTCCACCCAGGAACTCGCGCGCGACTGCGAGAGGGCAATTTTCATCCAACACGAATGCTGGCAACTTCGGTGCTTGCTGAATACGCCGCCCGGTGCGCACGCCAGGCAACGTGCTGATGGCATCCGTGAGTGGCTTTGGCAGCACAATAGTCCACTTCCTCGGGTCGTAGCGCTCTGCCGCAGGACGACAATCGGTAAGTAGTTCAACATCGTCGAGAACCGCCTCGCGATCCATAGCCTGCCCAACATTCATCCGGCCTTGCCCCAGGAGGCTGATCGAGCCATCGCTCAGCAGATGGCCGAGCAGGCGCGCAAACGCCAGCGTGCGTAGACGTTCATGTGCTGTGTCCATCGTAAACGTCAGGCTACCCACTTGCAGCGCATAATCAGCTTCATCATCACCAGGCTCGTCCAACGGTACTTCAAGGCCAACCACGATGCGATCCTGACTCAGTTCGAGCTGGTCAGCGCGCACCCAGCGGCCATCTGCACAAAGGATTTCATGGTCAGGGGTGCAGATCAATGTGCGACCATCTTGTAGGACGAGCGAGATGCACTCGCGCTCGCCCTGAACCATCTTTTCGGCCTGCGTCGCTGTACTCAACCTACTATCCGCAGTGGGAGCAAATAGCCTGGCTCCGCCAGCACTCGGCATCTGCTCAATGCGCCGCGAGGTGCCATTGGCAAGCAGCACCGGCGTTCCCTCAGCAATACAGGTTGTGCAACCGAAACCAACCAGGTGGAAGCGCAGCGCCTCCAGGTAGGACAGCAAGTTCGCGTTCTCCAGATAGTCGACGACGGCGCGTGAACCGGGCGCGAGGCTCGTCTTGACGGCGGGATTGACGGAGAGGCCGCGCTCCACCGCGTGCTTCGCTACCAGTCCGGCGGCGATCATCACCGTGGGATTCGAGGTGTTGGTGCAGCTGGTGATGGCAGCGATGGCGACGGAGCCATCGGTCATGTCCGTCTGCATATCGCCGAGCTGGACGGGCACAACGCGGAGATGACCGTTATGTCCATTGCTATGCCCATTGGCCTGCATATTTTCCGAGGCCAGCACCTTTTTCTCGTCTTCCGTCTGCTCCACCGAATCGGGATTGGGATTGCCGCCCTCGTTCGCAAAACGGTTCAACGAGTTCTCCGTTGACGCGATCTCTTTTGCCTCTGCGAAGCGATCGGAGTATGCCTCGCGGAAGACACGACCGAGGTTCTGCATAGGCACGCGGTCCTGTGGGCGGCGCGGACCAGCCAGACTCGGCTCGATGCTCTTGAGATCGAGTTCGAGCAGGTCGTCGAACTGTGGCTCGGGCGTCTCGTCCGTGCGGAAGAGACCCTGCGCCTTCGTGTACTGCTCGACCAGCTCGATCAGTTGTGGATCGCGCCCGGTCATGCGCATGTAGCGCAGTGTCTCGGCATCGACCGGGAACA
>JALYTQ010000043.1:11221-23116 GCA_030854195.1 Chloroflexota bacterium | reverse complement strand
CGTTGGGCCGGATGGACGCAAGGCCCATCCCTACTGGACAGTTTTAATTCCAGATCCCCGTAATATCCGTAGCCATAGCTGCATTGTTGGCGGGCGTCAGGCCATACATATCTTCGAGCGTGCGCAACACGTCATAGTGGCTGATGTTGGCCGCGTCGGTGCTGCCGCCCTGGACGTGCTGGCCGACGAAGAGCGTAGCGATCTGATTAGTGGAGCTTATCTCTTCGCCCTCGTCGAAGGTGACGAGCAAGAGACTGTTATTTGTCTTCGCCCACTGCGCGTAGCTATCGAGGTGCTGCTGTAGCCAGCTGTCGCCCTGCTGAATAGTGCCATTGTGCATGTCATCGTTCAGGTTGGGCACGACGAATGAGACGGTCGGGAGCGCGCTGTAGCCTGCCGTAGTGGTTGGAAAGCTGGTGAAGGGCAGATTGGTGGTTGAGCCGTTTACGTCGCTGAAGTTGGCCCAGGGATTGTGCTTGCGCGCATAAAGTTGTGTCGAGTCGCTGCAGCTCAGGAAGCCTGCCGAGGGCTGGTTTTCGGAGTAGCCCGCGAAGCTGAAGCCCGCCTGGATGAGCTGGCCGCCCAGGTCTGGCCCTGGATAGGTGGTCTGGGCACTGCACGCATCTCCGTTTACCCCCTGGTCGCTACCCGAGAAGAGGTCCAGGTAGTTCGGTTGGCTTGGATGCGTGATGGCGTGCGAGTTGGTGAGCAGCGCGCCCTGCGCGGCAAGCGCATTAATATATGGTGCTGGTGTGCCCGAGCCAATAATTTCGGAGTAATCTTTGTTCTCCTCGATGACGACGACGATATGGTCGAAGCGCGGTAGTGGCGCGCTGACTGCCAATAGGTTTCCTGGCGCACGACCCTGCGCCTGCGCCGCTGGTATGAGGGCGTGCGTGAGGCTGGCAGCAAATACAAGCAGCAAGCTCAGGACGATTACCCATGCAAAACGACGTTGTACAGCGGTACGCGCTAAATACCATTTTCCCATTACACAGAGATCCTTTCATCCCTACTGAAGAGATATAACAAAAATACAAGGATGCCTGCTAGATTAAACCGATCAGGGTATAGAAATGGGGTACCAGCGAACGTCGTATGGGGCACGCGGATCGGCGTAGAGCATACATCTAGGTCGATCCGCCGCGCTTCTGACCATCCTCGATCAGGCTGACCAGATATTGTAGCTTCTTGATAGTATGTTCGGCGTTGCGTTTGTTGCGCTCGTAGCCGTCGGGGGCGAGCAGCTGGAACCAGGTGCGAATATCTTCTTCGGAGGTGTCGTACCACTTGGCGTCGGCCTGCAGGCGCAGGTAGACGCGCATCTGCGGGTCCTGTTTCTTGCGTACGGGACCCTGCGGAGCCACACCGGCGCTCTCCTGCTCGTCGGCCTCCACAGCCTCGGCTAGCTCTGTAGCGGGATGCAACTCGTTATACAGAGCCTCGACATCGGCGGCACGAAAAAACGAATCGCGTCCGACGCCGCGATGTGGCCTGATGCGCCCATCCTTGACCCACTGGTCGAGCGTAATGCGGTCGATGCCTAAGCGGCGCGCCGTCTCACTGGCATCTACAAAGGCGAAACGTCCGCCTCCTGGCTTACTTACCATCTTGTTTATCCTCTTCTTTTACGCGATAGAACATCAATAGCGTGCTGCCGTAGCGCCGTTCGTCGCTCAGGGCGAGACGTTGGCAGGCGATCGCGGCGACGCCTTCACGCTCTTTGGGATGAATCTGGACGATTACCAGTCCGTGCTCCGCCACCAGGGGCGAGGTGTCCAGCATCTCCAGGGCGCGCGCGGCCATACCGTGGTACTGCGGCGGCGCGACATAGACGATATCGTATGGCCCCGTCGTTTGAGGAGTTCCCTTGCTTTTCTGCTCTAGAAACTTGAACGCATCGCCTTGCAGCGTCTCCGCGCGATCCGCCAACCCGGTCGTCTGCAAGTTCTCGCGCAGCAGCTTCAGGACTTTGAAGTTCATCTCGATAAAAGTCGCGTGAGACGCGCCGCGACTCAGCGCCTCAATGCCCACGCTGCCCGTACCGCCGAAGAGGTCCAGGAAGCGCGTATCCTCCACTTCCGTCGAGAGGATATCGAAGAGCGCCGTCTTGACGCGATCGATGATTGGACGCGTGCCCAGCGTATCGGGCGCTTTGAGCTTGCGTCCCCTGGCTTCACCTGCTACCACGCGCATGCTACTCCTCCTCCAGAGTCGTCAGGACAGCTTCCACTTCACTCACAAAATCGTCCTCCTTGGCCCAGGAGATCAGCATCTCGGCCTGGTCGACCTTCAACTTCTTGACCGAATTGATGTCCCATACGCCCTCGATCAGCTCCAGCATCTGCTGTTGGCTGATCTGTGTGCTTGTTACATTACTGAGCACCTGCAAACGAGCAGGATTCGTCACCGTCGCGCCGCGTGTCTCGCGCATGGCGTCAATTTTCTTGCGCGCCTGCACCCGTTCCTGCGCCGAGAGCTCGCGGGGCAGATCGAGGTCGTCCAGATCTTCGAGATCGTCGTCCTCATGCGGATCAACCTCCTCATCGAAAGCAGGGCGGTATGTGGGGCTGTGCTCGTTCAGGTCGCCTCTGCCGCCGTGTTCAACTTCCCGCGCAGGACTTCTGAGCGAACTGAGCGTCGGCGGCGGCGCAGGAGGCGTATTTCTGACCGGAGCGGGGCTGGAGGTCGGTCGCGCCGGGGGTGTATTCTCCTGCGCCGCCGCCGCTGCGCTTGTAGAATCTGCATTCTCCTGCAGCTTCTGTAAATGTTCCAGTGCCTCGCGCAGGTTCACGCCTGAGAGCGACTTGATCTTCAGAATATCCATCGCCTGCTTCGGGCTCAGGCCCATATTCTCCCGAATATAGCCGATAAATTGTTGTAGCGACAGGTTGCCGCCACTCTCGCCAGGAGGAATGGATGGCATGCTGGCACCGATATCTGAACGTGTGATGGGTGCCGCAGCGACAGCCTCCTGCGCGGGAGCCGCTTCGGGTTCCTTTTCTCGTGTGCGCGCAACAGGGGCAAGCGGCTCGTCCCCCTCGTAGGAGCGCGCGGCCTGTAAAGGTTGCGGACCCGTTTGCTGGGCAGGGATGGACGCGGGTCGCGTCTGTGGCGACGATCTGGCAAGCGGCGTAGGGGTTGGCAGCTTCCCTTGATTGGGCTGAGCGCGCTGCAGCATCTGGGCCACGCGATTCTCCACGTGTTCCGCGACCTGACCCATGCCCGCGTCGGCCTCGCGCAGCAATTGCTCCCGCGCCTCCTCATCTGCGCCGATGGGCATAGGGATACTCATCTCAATAGTATGCGTGCGCCCATTGAGCGTAAACTGCGTTCCATAGCGCAACCAGATATGGTCGCCAGGCTCACCAACTCCTTCCGACTGGTTTATTCTATTGTTCATAAGCTACCTCCTGCAGACGGCTCATCGGGTTTTTTACCAGCATGCAAGTAACATAGTATGGCATGTGCACGTACATTATAGCGCCTAGTCAAGGGGTTTGTGTACCCCCGTATTGACGGGGTGGTGAGCTTGTAGGAGATGCTTTTTTGCCTAATAGAGGTGAATGGGAGAGAATCCGGTAGATCCTCTGAAGTATCAAATTTGGTGTCAGGTCGTATACCGTCGGTACTGTTATATATTCCTAAATTCTATCGCCCTTCTTAAGATTGCATCTCCTACAGAGAAGCTGTATGTTATCCACTGTATTTGTCCCACCTTTACTGCGTGGAATGATGTGATCGAATTCGATGTATTCACCAGAATAGCCGCATTGAACACATCTCCCGCCATCTCTTTGCATTACTGCATTCTGGATGTGCTTGGGGATTTCTCCCTGTGTGCTTTGTTCTTTATAAAGGACTAGTTGACGTTTCCATAATCGAACAAGCGTGTCAATAATTGTCTTAGCATAGAGTGAGTCTGGTACACTGTAATAGCCACCACCTGCACCTTTTGCCACTTGCATTTGCATGAGTTGCGATTGAAATTGGGGACTGTATGGATAGGCATCAACCCGAACGACGTTGTTCCAATCTAATGTCATGCTGTCTTTGCCTAATTGGGAAATAAAATACATTTTCTTGTTTGTACCTATCAGATTACCAGGAATAAATCGTATTTGTTTATTTTGCTTGTGGTATGCCGTCGAAAGAGAGAAGTGTGCAACTTCATCTGAGTCAATATGGATGCCAGCACGTATGACTGGCACATGTCCCCAACGAATCTCCGACAAGTTACGGAGATACTGGAGTCTGTGAATCACACTTTGTCCAAGATCAGGGGGCATACGTAATAGTTGGAAATTTTTGTATACCTCTTGTTCTAGCTGTAGTGATACACCTTCTGATAAAAAGGCTCGCTCAATGATGTTGCTCCAATACTGTTGAGCTTCATGAAGCTTTCCATTGCATGTCTTACATTGGGTAAGTTGAGGTGCTTTCACCCGGTCGAGAAATGCTATCTCACTGCCACATATATTGCATTGTGCCATCACTAAATCACTGCTTTCCTCTTATGCTGAGTTTTCTCTATACTATACCACAGTAGAGTTTTGCTCAGTAAGTAAAATAGAAAAATGTACTAGAGCATTTCATGCATTAGAGAGTGTGGGTTCCTTTTAACAGGGCTTAATTGTAGAGATAATGTGGATATGTGGATAACTTTGTGGACAAATGTTCTAACCCTCGTGAGTGCATGCCACCTCTTAAGTTATCGGTTTTATGAAAATTTTATAGAACTTCTCCGTTCTCTTTCAGAGGTTGTCTACTCTTATACCCTTTATTGGTAGGAGGATTTGGACCTCCTGGTGGGCCTTTTTTAGTTTTTGTCCCTTTGTACTCTTTTAGGGCTTCTTTGTACTCTACGATGAACGGTATGCCTAATTCTTCTATTTTTCCGAGTGAACACGCTGCTCCCAGTTGTGGATAGAGGCAAGCTTCATACCTACTCATCCCCTTGCCAAATCGCGCAAGGTATTGTATGGTACAAGTGTGAGAATTATAGCGCTGACCAGAAAAATTGACTACGATCGAGAAAGTTGAGATGAGAGATACATGCTAACCCCTTCACCCACTCAACAGCCACCATCTGTGCCAGAGCCTGGCAAAGACGACAAATATAATCTACCTGGAAGGAAGGGCGAGCAATCATTCGGGCTCTTTCTCAAAGCTATCTTCCGTCCTATTTTAAAGGGACTCTATTATATACTGCGCTTCATGGGCAGCCACAAACTGCTGACCCTCCTTCTCATCCTTCTGCTGATCGGCAGCGGCGTCTTTACCTCTTTTCTTGTAACGAAGCAAGGCCCGTTCGGCATCGGCAACGACCCGTTCCAACTGCGCGTTGATGGCAAGCTGGTTGGCGGAGGCGATAATATACGCAACTGGCTCTATCACCTGCGCGACGGCAACGCGGTGGCGCTCTCGCTCGACGATAAAGTTATCTCCCAGCCACCCGACCCGACCCAGTTGATCAGCCAGTATAGCCAGCCGGGTGCCAATCTGGAGTGGAAAGACATCAATGTCCTTTCATCGTATCAGCAAGCCGACACAACCGTCGATACATTTGTAAGCGTGGACCTTGCATCTAAGGGACCAGGTGGGCAGACGAAGGGCGTGATCCTGTTCCATTTCGTTACCGTCTCGCAAGGAAGCAGTGCTGTACTCATTGCTGTGGACACCACTGGTATCCGCGCACTTCTCCAGTAGCTTTTGACTAGTACCCGCGAAAGGGATGCATCACTATGGCACAAAAGACAAAGCAGCAAAGTGATCTGGACAAATCGATTAACCTCGGTATGGATCAGTTCGGACGGTTCGTAAGGCTGCGCTGGCTATGGCTTCTGTTGCTCATTATCGCCATCTGGTACACCATTGTAAACATCATTCCACAGTTGACCGCGCCGTCGCCAGGGACAATCTTTTCGACCATTTTCCAGCTTGGTTTCGCCGTTTTGTTCATTGTGATCCAATTTGGAGCACTCTTCTGGTTCCTCGGTCGCCCGCGTCTGTATTGGGTGATGCCAGGCGAAACGGGCGTGACCTTCGCCGATTATAAAGGCAATCCAGAAGTACTGGAGGCGGCGCGCCGCATCGTTCTGCTCATCAAGGGGGCCGACGAGTTCCTTGAGATGGGCGGATCGCCGGTGCGTGGACTCCTGCTCTCCGGCGATCCCGGTACCGGTAAAAGCTATCTCGCTCAGTGTATGAGTACTGAGGCGGGCGTGCCCTTTGCCTACGCCAGCGCGGCCAGCTTCAAGGCGATGTTCCTGGGCATGGACGTGCTTATGATCAAGCGTCTTTACGGGAAGGCGCGCCGCTTGGCCCGTGAGTACGGCGGCTGCGTCATCTTCATGGATGAGATTGACGCCATCGGTGGTTCCCGCAATGGGCAGGGTGGCAATATGGGCATGGGTGGCATGATGGGTATGATGGGTGGTATGGGAACAGGTGGCCTCAACGAGCTGCTTATGCAGATGGACCCGCCTAATATCGAAACTGGTTGGTTTAAGAAGATTCTGCGCATCATCGGTCTGTACCATAGTCGCGTACAGGCGCAGCCGGTCCTGACCGTAGGCGCGACCAACATCCCCGAGTCTCTTGATGCCGCGCTGCTACGCCCTGGTCGCTTCGATCGCAGGGTCAACGTTGCGGCTCCAACTGATAAGTATCGTCCAGAAGTCATCGTCTACTATCTGGATAAAGTCCAACACGTCGATGGCATCTCGATCGCGGCCCTCTCGCAGCGCATGGTCAGCTACACGCCGGTCGCTATTAAGCACGTCATCAACGAGGCCGTGATTATCGCGCACTTCGATGGTCGCGATAAAGTGACCTACAAGGATCTCATTGAGGCACAGGACGTACATGAGTACGGCATGCGCCAACTGAGTGAACTGACTCCGATCGAGCGCCGCCGCCTCGCCTATCACGAGGCGGGCCACACGGTCGCCTGTTACTACCTGATGGAGCGCTACTTCCCGGCCTTCGTCACCCTGCATATGCACGGTGATCTCGAAGGGGCCGCCGCGTTTGCCGCGTGGCGTCAGAAAGAGACGATCATCACCAACAACAAGGACGATGTGCTGGCGCGCATCCGCGTGGCGCTTGCCTCGCGTGCCTCCGAGGAGCTGTTCCTTGATGTGCAGTTGAACGGCGTTACCGGCGACTTCGCCAGCGCGACCCAGATGGCGGCCCTCTACATCGGTGCCTATGGTATGGACGGTACCCTGAGCTCGTTCCTGGCCTTCTCCAACGGCCTGGGTGGTGTTAATCCAGCCTCCATCCCCAATCTTGCTGAGCGCGTGGAGAACGTCCTGCAGACGCAACTCAAGGCTGTGAAGCAGCTCTTCCATGAGCATAGCGAGGCCGTTATCGCGGTCGCTGAAGCCCTCATCGAGCGCGAGGAGCTGGTCGCCGACGAGATCAAGCAACTGATCACCGAGGCGGATGCCCGGCATGTTGCCCGCAAGGTCATCAGCGAGTTCGCGCCCCTGCTGGGTACATCCGAGCAGGCGCTCCCCGAGGGCCGCTCGAATGGTGCCATCAGCCCGCCGCGCGTCATCGAATCGACGCTCAACAGCGAGCGCAACAACTTCAAATCAGCCCAGGGCAAGGACAAGGACGCTCCCTCCGCCCAGGGCGACGAACCCTACAAGCTGTAGGGACCGCATTTATGCCGTCCAGCGATTCATCGTCCTGCTTCAGGATAAATCCAGGCAGGGCGATGAATCGCTGGATAACATTCGCATCATGAAAGCTCCGATCCTATATCATAACATTCTCAATCACTTCAAAGGAGGTTCTACATGCGTTTTGATGGCAAGGTCGCACTTGTCACAGGAGCTGCTTCAGGAATTGGACGCGCGCTGGTGCAGCGTTTTGTCGCTGAGGGAGCGTCAGTAGTGGCCGTAGATATTACCGAGGCTCCTTTGCAGGCATTGGCGCAAGAACTGCAGGCGCAAGGGGCAAAGGCGGTTGCTTGTAACGCCAACGTTGCCAGCGATACGGATATCGAGCGCATGCTCGCCACAGCTGTATCCACATATGGGCACCTGGATGTTCTCTGCAACAATGCAGGGGTCATGGATGCGATGACGCCCGTAGCGGATGTATCTCTGGAATTATGGGACCGCATTCTCTCCATTAATCTGACCGGTCCCTTTCTGGCCTGCCGCCGCGCCATTCCGCTTATGCTGGAAAAAGGCGGAGGCTGTATCGTTAATACCGCCTCAGAGGCTGGTCTGCGCGGTGGAACTGCCGGAACACCATACACGGTTTCAAAGCACGGCGTTGTTGGCCTGACCAGGAGCATTGCCTTTTTCTATGGTGCTCTCGGTATCCGTTGCAATGCCGTCTGTCCCGGACCAGTAGAAACCAACATCGGTATAGGAGGTGGGGCTCCTCATGAAGCCGGTCTGGCACAGGCAATGAAGCTCGTACAGGCCACTACAGTAGGGCAACCAGCGAAACCGGAACAAATAGCCTCCGCTATTGCTTTTCTAGCTTCCGACGATGCCAGTTACCTCAATGGCGCTATTGTGCCGGTTGACAACGGCTGGCTCGCGGGCTAAATGCTGCTTTATGCTCTCCACTAGCACATAGGTAAGGATCTCTATGACATGCAAAAAATAGCCGTTACAGGATGTGCTAGCCGCTTTGCAAGAGTGCTTTTACCACTCTTGCAAGCAGACCCGAACATTTCCTTGAGCATAGTTGACCAGGTATTTTTCATATGGTATCATCACCCCATACAGGAAACAGGTTATTATCTTTGGCGCAGGCTATCCCCGCGCCGAAAGTATCAGAAAGGAGGTGTAGAGATGAGCAAAAGTGCACGCCACGCAACATCGATATCCAGCATGAAGGTATGGAGTTGCATTGAGGATGCCCGGAGAACGTAGACGCGGAGATATGATTTCGCGTCATGCTGTTCTCGTTCACTAACCACATCCTCCTTTCAACCTCCGTAAACTACGTCGAAGCCTCGATGGTCTTGCCTTCTACTTCACTCCTCTCGTGCTGGTGCTCTCTGTCGCGCGCATCCTCACCCATTAACTCCGCTCATTTGTTTTTGATGCGGGGTGAGATGTTTGTGCCATTTGCGATTGTTTGAACACTATCATGAGGAGCATCCCTTTGCATCCAATCGATCCGATCACGAAAGAACCGTCGGCGCAGCCCTCGGCGAATGATCTTCCTGTGGCAAAAGCTGGCTCTGCATCCAGCGCGGCTGCGCCCACACGTTCGCGCGGCAAGAAGTTCTTATCGTACTACAAACCATACCTCGGCCTGTTTTTCGCGGACATGGCCTGCGCGTTTATCGTCTCGGCGATTACGCTGCTACTCCCGTTATGCGCGCGATACATCACTGAAAACATTTTAGAAGGCAACATGTCTCATGCGCTCAATCACATCTATCTAATGGGTGCGCTCATGCTGGCGTTGGTTGGTGTCCATACACTGTGCACCATATTCATTGACTTTCAAGGGCATATGATGGGTGCCAGGATGGAAAGCGATATGCGCAGCGAATTATTCGAGCATTTCCAAAAGCTCTCGTTTCGCTTTTATGATGAATAAAGAACAGGTCAATTAATGACCCGGATTACCAATGATACATTCGCACTGGCCGAGTTATACCATCATGGTCCTGAGGATATCGTCATTACCTGTTTGACGGTCGTTGGTGCCTTCATTCTCTTGCTGAAGGTCAATGTTGCTCTTACCTTGATCATCTTTCTCTTTTTGCCAATTATGGCTGTTTACGCGCTATATTTCAATAAAAAGATGAATAGGGCGTTACGCAGCAGCAAGGAGAGAATCGGTGATATCAATGCGCAAGTTGAAGATACGCTTGCAGGCATCAGAGTGGTCAAATCATTCACCAACGAAGATGTGGAAAAAAGAAAGTTCGCCTACGCAAACAATCGTTTTGTCGCCAGCCGCAGAGACGGCTATAAAAGCGAGTCGTACTTTTCAGGCGGGTTGATTGCATTCACACAGCTCATTACCAGCGCTGTTATCATCTTAGGCGGCGTCGCTATTGTTCACGCTTCCCTGGATGTAGCTGATTTGCTCACCTATTTATTATGTGTGAGTATCCTTATCGATCCAATTGAGAAATTAGTCAATTTTGGCAGGCTCTATCAGGAGGGAATTACCGGATTTCACCGGTTTATGGATATGATGGAGGTGGTGCCCGATCTACAAGATGCGGCAGATGCGATTGATCTGACACAGGTTCGTGGTAATGTGGAGTTTAAAGATGTCAGCTTCAAGTATAAAGAAAATCATAATTATGTTGTGAAGAACCTGTCGCTGGAGATACAAGCCGGCGAATACGTTGCCCTGGTCGGATCTTCTGGCGTCGGCAAAACAACGCTCTGCTCGTTAATTCCACGTTTTTACGAAGTAAATGCGGGAAAAATACTGCTGGATGGGCAGGATATCCGAGCTGTTACCTTGCGCTCATTACGAGGGAATATCGGTATTGTCCAGCAAGATGTCTATTTGTTCGCCGGGACCGTTGCAGACAATATCCGTTACGGGAAACTTGACGCAAGTCAGCAAGAAATCATTGATGCAGCCAAACAGGCGCACGCGCATGATTTTATCATGGCGTTACCGGATGGCTATGACACGGATATCGGTCAACGCGGCGTAAGACTCTCAGGCGGGCAAAAGCAGCGGTTGAGTATCGCGCGCGTCTTCCTCAAAAATCCCCCGGTTATCATTTTTGATGAAGCGACGAGCGCGCTGGATAATGAAAGTGAAAAGGCTGTACAGGATTCATTGGAAAAGTTAGCCGACAACCGCACAACCCTTATCATCGCCCATCGTTTGTCAACCATCCGCAATGCCCAAAGAATAGTGGTGTTATCTGACACTGGGATCGGTGAACAGGGCACGTATGCGGAATTACTCGCATTGAATGGCGTCTATGCGAACTTGTACAACATGCAATCAAAAATATGAGATCGGCTTCATCTCCAACACATCACTTCGGCTTGCTCACCAGCAGCTTCAGGAACTGGCGCACGATGATGACGCTCACGGTGTAGACGACGATGGTGAGCGTGGTTGTGATGTCGATGCTATATCCCTGGTAGGGTAGGGGGGCGAAGAGGTGGTCGAAGGGGACGATCAGGGGTTCGCTGAGAAAAAATATCCACTGCGAAAAAAGGTTGACGCCCGTGTAGACGCCGAAGAAGTGCAGAAGGAAGCGGGCGAGCAGCAGCAGGAGGAGCACGAGCAGAGCAAACATCAGCAGTTGATTGATCTTGCGCACGATGGCTACGCAGAGGCTTCCCAGGCCGTGTAAGAAGCGTTGCCAGAATGATTGCGGAGGCTCGGTTGGGAACGTCGGGTTGATGCCTATAAAGGTTGCTTCGGTGACTTGATTGTATAAGATAGGCTGCTTTTTCACCTCGTTCCGCCATCTACTGCGCATAGCACTACTCGCTCTCTAGCTGAATGATACTCCGCACTTTATATAACGTGCATGGCAGGGATTTTCGCGTTACCTGACGACGATTTCGATAGCGCTTGCCCGCTCTTTTAGTATAGCGAACTGATGCCAACCCTCGTTGGGCGCGTCGAGTAGCGCTTGCTTGAGCAGGCCCATGTGGTAGAGGATGACCTGCTCGCCGACCTGGCGCTGGCGCTGGCGATCGCGCTGCAAACAGGTTTCCAGGGCTACGTCGAAGAGGAGCAGGCAAGCATTGTAGTGGTAGCGCTGCGCTATTTCGAGCAGGTGGCGGCGTGGATCGGCCTGCAGCGCCGTGCTATCGGCGATGGTGAGGCGGTTCTGGTACAGGCGCTTGGAGATGATATAATAGAAGAGATCAAATGTATCGCGGTTGACCTGCTGGTTGTTTTCGTCGTCACAGATCA
>JALYTQ010000043.1:0-11211 GCA_030854195.1 Chloroflexota bacterium | reverse complement strand
ATACGATCATGGTTGGCTGCCAGCCTTCGCTGCTGTGCCTGTCCACGAGGCGTTTGGCGAAAGTACTTTTGCCCGACCCGGCGGGTCCACAGAGCACCAGGAGCGTTCTGGGTGGTATAATGATAGTTGGTGGATGTGCGCCCTCCCCACTCTGCGTTGCTCTGTCCATTGCGGTGTTTTCTCTCCTTTGATATAATGCGCATGCATGTATGTGGGTTACGGGGCATATGCTTTGCTGTGTGCGGCGTACAATGCTATATTACAACAATTCTAAAGATGCTGCTAAGCATTTTCCTGAGTATAAAATGTTTTATTCATAGCGCCTGGTCCGGTCCGCTTGCCAGGCTTGCCGAGGAGGTTGTTGCTGTGTCTGTCGAAATCGCTCTCACCAGTACTGAGGTACGCGCTCGTTTTCTTGATTACTTTGTGAGCAAGGGGCATATGAAGATGCCCAGCTCGTCTCTTGTGCCTCGCAATGATCCAACCGTCCTGCTGACGACGGCGGGCATGCAGCAGATGATCCCCTACTTCCTGGGGCGCGAGACTCCTCCTGCACAGCGACTGACCTCGGCCCAGAAGTGTTTCCGCACGACCGATATCGATAAGGTGGGCAATCAGCGCACGTTGACGTTTTTCGAGATGCTGGGCAATTTCTCCGTGGGCGACTACTTTAAGAAAGATGCGATCACGTTTGCCTGGGATTTTCTGACACAGGTCTTGAAGTTGCCTGCTGATCGCCTGTATCCAACCGTGCATCCCGAAGACGATGAGACTCCGCGCTATTGGAGCGAGATCGCGGGCTTCAAGGACGAGACGATCACGCGCCTGGGAGAGAACTGGTGGGGACCTCCTGGTGCCTCTGGCCCCTGCGGACCCGATTCCGAGATCTATTATGATCGCGGCGTCGCGTATGGCTGTGGAGAGGCCGATTGTCGACCCGGCTGCGAGTGCGAGCGTTTTCTGGAGATCTGGAACCTGGTCTTTATGCAGTATTACCAGGATATCGATGGCAAGCGCACGCCGTTGCCGCGCCAGAATATCGATACCGGCCTGGGCCTGGAGCGCCTGACGATGGTGCTGCAGGGCAAAGAATCGGTCTTCGACACCGATATGTTCCGCACCGTTATTGATCATTTCGCCGCCCTCGCCAATACGAGCTACGGCAAGGAGGCGAAGATCGATGCGTCGCTGCGTGTCATCGCCGATCACGCGCGCGCGCTGGTTTTCCTGGCCGCCGATGGCGTGTTACCGAGCAACGAGGGGCGCGGCTACATCTTCCGTCGCATCCTGCGCCGCGCTGTGCGGCATGGCAAGCTGCTTGGCCTGGATAAGCCCTTTCTGTCGGCGGCTGCCGATACCGTGATTGCGCTGATGGGCGATCACTATACCGAACTGCGCACGCAGCGTAACCGCATCGTCGAGGTGCTGAGCATCGAGGAGCAGAAGTTCGGTCAGACGCTCAACACTGGGCTTGTGATTCTCAACGAGCTACTCGCCGATCTCAAGCAGCGCCAGCAAAAGGTTATTCCCGGTGAAGAGGCATTCAAGCTACACGATACGCATGGCTTTCCGGTTGAGCTGACCGAGGAGATCGCCGGTGAACAGGGCTTCACGGTCGATACCGCCGGCTTTGAGCAGTCGATGCAGCGCCAGCAGGAGCGCAGCCGCTCGGCGAGTACGTTTGTGCAGGCGCGAGACGACCAGGCGCTGACCGCGCTGCTGCAGCGCCTCGGTCCGACGCGCTTCACTGGTTACGATGGCATCGAGGGTGCCAGCAAGGTTGTTGGCATGGTCGTGGATGGCGCGGAGGTCGAGAGTATCAGCGCGCCGCAGCAGGCGCTGCTCTTGCTCGATGAGACTCCTTTCTACGCCGAGAGCGGCGGCCAGATCGGCGACCAGGGCGCTATTACCGGTCCGCTGGGCATCTTCCGCGTGCAGGATACGCGCCGTCCCCTCAAGGGCTTGATCGTTCACTATGGGCACATCGACGAGGGCCACCTGCGCGTCAGCGATAGCATACGCGCCGAGGTGATCGAGCAGCGCCGCCTGGATACGATGCGCAACCATAGCGCCACGCATCTCCTGCACAAGGCATTGCGCGATCTCTTGGGGCCGCAGGTAGAGCAGCGCGGCTCCCTGGTCGAGCCGGAGCGCCTGCGCTTCGACTTCACCAGCCCGCGTCCCTTGACCGCTTCTGACCTCGCGCATATCGACGAACAGGTGAATCGCTGGATTCGCACCGCGCTTCCCGTTCATACTAACATAATGCCGTTGCAGGACGCGCTCACTACTGGCGCAATGGCTCTGTTTGGCGAGAAGTATGACGATCTTGTGCGCGTAGTATCTATGGGGAGTAGCATCGAGCTGTGCGGTGGCACGCACTGTTCCTCGACCGGGCAGATCGGTCTGTATATCACTGTGCAGGAGTCGAGTGTCGCGGCAGGCATTCGTCGCATCGAAGCATTTACCGGACGCGGAGCCGAGGCGTATCTACGGCGACGTAGTTCCCTCGTCGATACGTTGGCCGCGAAGGTGCAGGCGACCCCCGATACGCTCGAAGGGCGCGTGGAGCAGTTGCAACAGGAGCTAGCGGCGGCCCGGAGGCAGATTACGCAATACCAGCGCGAGGCGGCGCTGCACGAGGCCGAGGACGTTGCGCGTCAGGCTAGCAATGTCGCGGATGTGCCCGTAGTCGCCGCCACCGTCAGCGCGCCCGACGATAAAGTCTTGCGTGAAATGGGCGATATGGTCCGTAGCAAGCTTGGTCGGCCCGGCGTTGTCGTGCTGGCGAGCAATTTTGGCGAGCGCATCGCTATTCAGGTAAACGTCGATGCCGCCCTGACGAAGCGCGGCCTGCACGCGGGCAAAATCGCGGGCGTCGTTGGCGAGCGCCTGGGCGGCAAGGGCGGTGGGCGTCCTGAGTCGGCGCAGGGTGGTGGCAAGAACAAGGCCGAACTGGGCGCGGCACTCGATCTCGCCCAGAAGTTTGTGCGTGAGAACCTGAAGTAGCTTTGCAAGTAGCGGAACTTTTGTGCTATAACGTACATAACATGCACGCTACAGCTCTTCAGTAGGGATGGGGGCAAGCCCCATCCCTACTGAGTGGAAGGCACCTGAATAGTTGCGGGGAAAAGGCAGAAAGCATAGATTTGAGACGAATGCATGATTAATCTCTTGGAACGTCTGAAGGGACTCTTTAGAGGCAGACAAGCAGAGAACGGATATTATCCTGGGGAGTATGAAGACTACGACGAGCCGCCTGATGTACAAGGTGGCAGCGAACGTCAGCTCTATACTGCGCTTGATATTGGCACTGCCTTCGCGAAAGCTATTATTATCGAGGTGCATGGAGACCACGCGGAGGTGCTGGGCGTCGGGCGTCACCCACAGAGCTATACGCATATGTCCGACGGTATTGTCACCGATATTCCTGGCGTGATCGCCAATTGCAACGAAGCCCTGCTCAAGGCTGAGAACGCGGCAGGCGGCGTCATCGCGCCCGCCGCAGTCGTCGGCATCGCGGGCGAGCTGGTCAAGGGTAGTTCGACGACGGTGAATAGACAGCGCCAGCAACCGGCAAAGCCGATTACGGCGGAAGAGCTGGAGGGGCTGATCACCAGCGCGCAGCAGAAGCTGTTGAAGAGCGCCAGGGAGCGCATCGCGGCGGAAACGGGCTACCAGAATATCGAGGTGCGCCTGACCAACGCCGCGGTCGTTTCTGTGCGCATCGATGGGCAGGTTGTCTCTAACCCCATCGGCTTTCGTGGTCGCCACTTCACCCTGACCCTTTTCAGCGCCTTTGCCCCGCTGATGCAGCTAGGAGCGCTAGAGACTGTGGCGCAAGGACTGGATCTGACCCTGGTGACTATCGTAGCGGAGCCCTACGCGCTGGCTCGCTGCCTCAGTACCAACGCGGGTGCCGACAGTGGAGCCATCTTTATCGATGTCGGCGGCGGTACGACCGATATCGCCCTGGTACGTCAGGGCGGCATCGAGGAGACGCGCATGTTCGCGCTGGGTGGCAGAACCTTCACTCGCCGCATAGCTACAAGTAAGGGCATCTCCCTGAAAGATGCCGAGCGGCTGAAAATCAGTTATAGTAATGGTGAGATCAAGGGCAGTGGGCGCGACGAGATTCAGGCAATTCTCGCCCCCGAATGCCAGACCTGGATGGATAGCGTCGAATTGCTGGTCGAGGAACTGGCGAAAGGCGAGCTTTTACCGCCCGCTATCTATATCGTGGGTGGCGGCTCGGCCCTGGTTGATATCCATCAGCGCCTTGAGAGCTTTCCCTGGACCGAACGGCTACCATTTTCGCGCCAACCTATCATACGAACAGTGCAACCGGATATGGTAGCAAACATCTCGGATCGCGCCGGGCTGCTGGTAAACGCGCAAGATATTACGCCGATGGCCCTGGCGTACCAGGCCGTCGAGCTACAAAATGAGGATAATGTGCTGGAGAGAGCGCTCGACAGGGTCATCAACGCCATGCACATCTAATAAGGCGTTTATGTCGATCCCGGTGCGGATCTGTGAGATTGCGACTCTTGCTTGCAAACAGGGGGTGAAATGGGCTTATGAGTGATGAGAAGACGACGATCTATATTAGCCCTGAAGATGATCTAACCAGTCTGCGTGAGCGCCTGGAGAAAATTTCGGCTCGCTCTATCACGCTTGTAATTCCAACCCAGAGCCAGTTGCGCAGTCACGTGGCCTGGAAGCTCCTCCATGCTCGCTCACGCGAACTGGGGAAAGATATCCTGGTCGTCAGTAGTGATCCGCAGATACGCTCCGTGGCTCTGTCGGTGAAGTTCAGGGTGGCAAACTCTCTGGAGTCTCCCTCTTCAGGTCGATCTCGTCCTACCAGCCGCTCGGGTCGCTCTATTCTGGGCAATCGCGGCAGGCCCAACGGTTCAACCCAACGCCCACCATCCGCTAAAAATTCGGGACAGGGAACGGGCTCTATGCGTCCCCGCCAACCGGAGCCAACGGAGCAGTGGTCGCCAGCAACAGATCGCTCTTTGCAACCAGCCGAGGACGATGCATTGGGCGACGGCGTGGTGACTGGCAATATTAGCGATATCGACCCCTCTATCTTTGCCGACGATCGCTACGATGTGCCCGGCGAGCAGGTTCCTTACAATTTTCCCATGAATTCATCGCCATCCATACATCCGCTCTCGCAGCAACAGATAGACGAAGAGCCTGACATGTGGCTTGACGATTACAAACACGCGCAACATATCAGGGAGACGGCGAGCCAGGTGCCCAGCAACGCGGAGGACACGCCCTCAGAGCCGGATGCCCATGATGTTTACGACCATTATAGCGGAGGTATGACGACTCCTGCTCAAGAGAGCCCTTCTGAGGATGTGCTCTACAACTATAGAGTCACGCCGCTGCCCGGCGTGGGCGAAGATCCTCTCGGGTCTATGGATGATGTTTTTTATCCGCCTCTCGCGGAGCAGCGTGGCTCGGTGCCTGCCATCGAGGGCTTTGGCACGAGCGAACATGCTATTCATGATGTGTCAGCTCAGCCGGGTGAGATCCACCACGATATCGAGTACGATGGCGATCAGGACAATTTTGCACAGTACCCCGACGCTCCTCTCGCGCCTCAACCACCATCTGATCCTATCGCGGAAGATGATCAGGATCGGGCTGGCCCGTCGCCTTTCCGTAGGATGCGGCCACGCAGTAGTCGTTCGGGTCGGCGGCCCACGATCTCGCCAGTTGCGCCGATCTCCCCGCCTGTGCCCAGATATGACTACGATAACGATGATGCCTTGCCGCCTGTTGCCGATCGCCCGACGCAGATCACGCCGCAGGTGCCTCCGATGACACCCGCCGCGTCCGGCACGTTTACAACTCCGCGCAGTAGCCGCAACTTACAGCCCGGCACGCGGGCGAGCGGCAATCTGTCTCCGCAGCAGATATCGCGAGCGAGCGGAACAATGGTGCCGAATCAGACTCCAGGGGCGAGCAGCAATCTGCAGCAGCAGATGCCCAGGGTAAGCGGCGCGATGTCGCCGCAGCAGGCTCCAAGGAAGAGTGGCGCGATGTCGCCGCAGCGGGCTCCGAGGGTGAGTGGCGCGATATCGCCACAGCAGGCTCCGAGGGTGAGCAGCAGCTTACCAACGGGTCCGGTTCCATCGGTCGGTCGCAACGTGTCAGCAAGACAGCCAGCTGTTTCCCCGAGTGGTAATATGGCGGCGCGCAATCGCCCCCCTGCACTATCAAAACCGGTGCCACGCCAGTCAAGGACCGGGCGCGCTCCTATGCGCCAGGGACCATTGTCGCGCGCGAATGCAAGATCGGTGGCGCGCCGCAGGCGGACTATCGGCATGCTTGTGCTGGCCGCTTCTATTCTTCTCCTTGTCGCGCTCGTCCTGGCTGTGTACCTGTTACCTTCGGCTCAAGTAACGGTCACGCTGCCAGCCCGGAACTATTCCACACCCGTTAAACTGCTCGCGAGTCCTACGAACACTTCTAACCCGGCGGCAGGGACGATCCAGAATGAGGTGCTGCAAAAAACTTTTACGACCAGCGGGACCGGCAAAGCAACCGGTAGCACGAAGATCGGCACGGCTCCGGCCAAAGGTATTGTCTTCTTTACCAATAACGGCAGCCAACAGGTCGTCATCCCGTCCAATGTCATCGTCACTACGAGCAATGGAACGCAGTTTGTGACGCAGGCCGAAGTCTCGGTCGGCCCGAAGGGCAGCGCGCTGAATCGCTTGCCAACAACCGTCCAGGCGCAGAGTTCGGGCGATGCTGGCAATGTGCCCGCCGGTAGCATTACTTCTATTCCCCCGGACAGCCTGAGCACAATTGCGCAGTATAACAACGCGCAGGCCGCCAGCCTGAATCTAAAGGTCACTAATGACGCGGCTACCGCGGGTGGTGGCGCTGGCACGGCAACTACCGTGACGCAAAACGACCTGAACAATGCGCAGACGGCTCTGAGCGCGCAGCTACAGGACGAGATCACGACATGGACGCAGCAGCAACTGGCCCCTGGCGATGTGGCTGGCAAACCTGTCATTACGCCGACGCTGACGAAAGCTCCTAAAGTGAACGATATCGAGCAGAGCGGCACCTTCCCGGCCAGCCTGACGCAGAACGTGCAGGTTCCCGTTGTGCGCAATGCCGCGCTGCAGTCCGCGACCATCGCCCAGTTAAACGCGGCCCTGAGCAAGGATTCCCATTACCAGAACTACCAGATTATACCGGACCAGACGAACGCCGTGCAGATTCCTCAGTTCACGCCGACCAGCAATGGCCTGTCCATGACGCTTAGTTTCAAAGCAACCGGGAAGATTATTCCGCTGGTCCAGGATGTGCCAAGCAAACTGGCGGGCAAAACGAACGCGGAAGCCGTAGCTATGCTTCATGAGATAATACCGGACGTACAAAAGGTGGATATAAAGGTTTCGCCGAGCATTGATCCCTGGCTACCATTGCGTAGTGGGCAGATCAATGTGAAATATGTGGCGGGTTCGATATTGCCCAGCAACGTCAAACTTCCAACCGGTCCATAGTCGTTTGTGAGAAAACGAGTGGTACCTTCGGTTCTATCTTTCAGGGTAGCATCTGGACAAATCATCCCCCGCTCCGTTAGAATGCGGGCGGGAGAGTTTTGTCTATCTGGCGTCCTTATAAATAAGTATAGTGAAGGTATCATATATGGCTCGCTTGATGGCCCTGGATGTAGGAGCGGTCAGAATAGGCGTCGCGGTAAGCGGTGGCCTGCTTGCTGCCCCGTATACGACGCTGCACGTCTCTCAGGACGAGGAACAGACCTTCGCCGCCATTCAGCGCCTGATTGAAGAGACCGGAGCAGAGAGCCTCGTCGTGGGCCTGCCGATCAGCCTCGATGGACAGATTCACATGCAAGGAGAGCGCGTGCAGGCGTTTGTTGAACGTTTGCGCCCCTACATCACTATTCCGCTCACTTTCTGGGATGAGCGCCTTTCCACGGTCGAGGCACAGCGTTTGCGTGCCCAACAGGGGAGCGGTGGAGCAGGAAGGCGTCAGCCCGAGCGGCGGCAGGCAAAGAAACGGCGCAAGGGGCATGAAATAGATGCCCTGGCCGCCACAGTCATTCTCCAGGAATACCTGGACCACCTGGGGCGTAAGACAGAGGAAGAGCAAGTATGAGAAGAAGATCTGGATCAAGGGCAGCCGTTATCTCAGTTCTTTTGCTTGGCATTATCGTCTTTGGGCTCGTCTACTACACCTGGAATACGGCGACTGCCATCTTTCAGCCCGCGAGTACGAGCGCCCAGACGCAGCCCATCCCTTTCGAAATCTCCAAAGGCGAAACAACTGCCCAGATAGCGGATAGCTTGCAGGCCAAAGGTCTTATACGCAACGCTCTGGCTTTCCGCATCTGGGCGCGCATCAAAGGCCTGGATACACGGCTGCAGGCGGGTATCTACAAAAAATTGACGCCCGCCATGACGATCAGTCAGTTGATCGACCAATTACTGGACGCGCAGCCTGACGCGATTCGCGTGGTCATTCCCGAAGGCTGGCGTCTTGAGCAGATCGCTCAGCAATTCGTCAACTCCGACCTGGTGAAGTTCAGCGCGAACGACTTCTTGCGTTATACGAAGCATATCAATCAGTTTCCCGATGCCGCTCGCTACCCTATTCTGAAGCAAGTCCCGGCGGGCCAGACGACTATGGAAGGGCTGCTCTTCCCGGCGAGTTACGAGGTGCCCGTCGATGGTACCGCGCGCGACGTGGTGAATTTGATGTTGAAGACGATGAGTGATACTATACAACAGTATCAACTTGAGAAGTTGGCGCAACAGCACCAGATGAATCTCTATACCATGCTGACTCTCGCTTCCATTGTCGAACGTGAAGCTGGTGTGAATGCGGATCGTGGCAATATAGCGAGTGTTTATTGGAATCGTGTCTATAAAAAGAATGCTGAGACCAATGGCCTGCTCCAGGCCGATCCGACCGTGCAGTACGCGTTAGATACACAATCGCCTCCCCAGCTACCTAAAAAGTATTGGGCACCTTTGCCCACGGCGGGAGCCGATAGCGCACCGAATAGCCCCTGGAATACGTATAGACAGGTGGGCTTCCCGCCAACGCCTATCTGTAGTCCGGGTCTTGCCAGCATGCAGGCGGCGGCCTCACCACCGGTCACCGGCTACTACTACTTTTTGTCTAAGCGCGATGGAACCTCTGTCTTTGCTAAAACACTGGCAGAGTTCCAGCAAGACGAACAGCAGTATCTGTCATAATATTATTCAGTAGGGATGGGGCTTGCCTCCATCCGGCTCGAACACGAGGATGGGGACCCGGATGGAGGCAAGCCCCATCCCTACTAAAGAGAGTAATGGATGAATCTAACTATATTACAGGCCGTTGTTCTGTCGCTCTTACAGGGAGTGACAGAACTTTTTCCTATCAGCAGTCTGGGCCATACGGTAATTTTGCCGGGCCTGCTGGGCTGGGGTGATCTGGAGACCAGTACCGGCTGTGGCGGTGAGAACTGCTTCCTGCCGTTTATCACCTCCCTTCACCTCGGCACGAGTATCGCGCTGCTGATCTATTTCTGGCGCGACTGGTTCCAGGTCGGGCGCACGCTGGTAGTAAGTATTAGAGACGGTGAGGTACGCAAAGGTACCAACGAATGGGTGAGCTGGCTCATTATCATCGGCTCGATCCCTGCTGGTCTGCTCGGCGTCTTTCTGGAAACGCCCTTGAAGAAAGTCTTTGCCTCGCCCCTGCTCGCGGCGACGTTTCTGATTGTCAACGGTTCGATCCTCTTCGCGGGCGAGCAGTTGCGACGGCGCTCCGAGGCGAAGCTCGCGTATCTCTCTCCAAAGGAGCGCGAGGTCTACTTCCAGCCCCTCACCGCGCTCTCGTGGAAGCAGGCACTGATCGTCGGGCTGGCGCAGTCGGTCGCGCTTATTCCGGGCTTCTCGCGTTCCGGCTCGACCATCGTCGCGGGCCTGGGCGTGCGCCTCACACACGAGGATGCCGCGCGCTTCTCCTTCCTGTTAGGAACGCCCATCATCTTCGCCGCGGGAGCCGTGGAGGTGCCGCTTCTGTTCGGACAGCCGCCTCATACGCTGCTGCTGATTTTCATCGGTATGGTTCTCTCTGGCGTGGCGGCATATCTAAGCACGAAGTTTTTGATGAAGTACTTCGAGCGTGGGCGTCTCGATCCCTTTGCTTACTATTGCTGGGGGGCCGGGCTATTGTCACTGATCCTTTTCTGGTTTGTGCTACATGTCCAATCCTAACAGTGGGGATGGGCCTTGCGTCCATCCGCTTGCCTACCATGCGGGGCATTGAGCAGGATGGACGCAAGGCCCATCTCTACTGAAGAGTTACCCATAATGGCTACAATTACCCATAGTATGTTGCTCTCACCTTCTGACTCGTTTGATAATGTAGTAGTGCTCTGGAAGGGCCAGGGTACCACACTAATTTTTAGATAGAATGAGGTAAATTTTCGTGAAGAATCCTGTCGTTTACTATGCAGCTATTGCTCTCGGTGTCATCGCTCTGATTATTGGTATCCTCTACACGGCTGGTATCGGTCTGGGCCATCACGCGTCGCGTGGCTATGCTGGCCTGGGCGTGGGTATTATCCTGATTATCGCTGGCATCGTTGGCATGGTTGTTATGAAGCCTAAAACCGCCGTCAGGTAGCCATTTTACCTATTTATTAGGCTGCAGAGAGCTTCAGGAGGACTGTGATCCTGGAGCTCTTTTTTCTAAAAGTGACAAATTCAGGCTTTTCTATCGTTACATATGGGGATGATTTCTCGTTTCTACTGTAGAGAAAATTAGCTACGCTGATTCTATATAATACGTATTCGTTCTGAGCATGACCATACGGTGGTCATGGATACTTTGAGAGTGAAGGAGAATTTTTACTCATGGCGAACTCGAATAACCGCGCATTGTTCTACGCGGCAATTGTCGTCGCTGTACTGGCGATTCTTGTGTGTATCTATTATGTCATTCCAGGCTACAATCACCTGCTGGTGAGTGGCGATCCAAAGGCTACCCATATCAAGCATGTGCTTGCTTTTGCCGCTGTTGCCGTGATTGCTATCATCGGCGCTCTGGTGACCCGCCCCAAATCTATCGCCAGATAACCGTACGCATCTTCAGTAGGGATGGGCCTTGCGTCCATCCGGCTCGGGGAGTGCGATCCGGTCAGGGATGGAG
>JALYTQ010000273.1 GCA_030854195.1 Chloroflexota bacterium | reverse complement strand
ACTGAAGATAGTACTATCCTGAAGTACTACCCCAAATTGACGCCGCACCTCCTGGTAATTCAGGCAGCTCAAGGGCAGATTATCGTAGTAGATAGTACCTTCGGTAGGCAGATACAGGCCGAGCAGCAGTCTGCCCAGCGTGCTCTTGCCTGATCCGCTGCGCCCGACGATCGCGACCTTCTGCCCTGCTTTGATCGTCAGGTTGATGTCGCGTAGAACGAACGGCGCGTCGGGCGCGTAGCGGAACGAGACGTGATCCAGGCGAATATTGCCGCTCAGTTGCGGAGGTTGCTGCACGATCTGCACATTTTGCTCCGGCTCGGTCTCCATAATATCGGTGATGCGCTCAAGATGGGCGCGCACGAGTTGGAGCTGCTGCCCGCTACTCACCAGCGAATTCAGTGGAGACAGGAAGGAGGCTGCCAACGTATTCAGAGCGAACATCGTGCCGATCGACATCACACCGCTGAGCACCTGCGTCGTACCCAGCCAGAGCAGGGCCAGCGACGAGAACGAGGCAAGCGTCGTCATCCCAGCGCTAATGAGCGACGAGATGAGGCTGCGGCGGATCGAGATGTTGAGCTGGTCGAAAAAGAGATTCGACCAGCGTTCCATCGAGCGCTGTTCTGCCCCGGCGGCTTTCAGTGTTGCCATACCGACCAGGGCTTCAGCCGTGTAGCCCTGCGATTTGCCCTGCGCCGCCAGTTCCCGACTCATGAGTTCCTGGATAGGCCGCGTGCTTCCCAGCAGCAGCGCGGCCTGGAGTGAGCCGATCACCACGGTCATTATGCCAAATGGAGGCGATTGCCAGAGCAGAATACCGAGGTAGATCACCACCGTACTCGTGTCCAGAATCGTCGAAATGAGCTGATTGCTCAATGTATCGCGAATAACCGTGTTGCTGCCCAATCGTGTGAGCAGGTCGCCGCTTGAGCGCTGCTGGAAGAAGCTATATGGCAACCTGAGCAGGTGCTCGAAGAAACTGACCATCATATGCGTATCGAGGCGCGCGTTCAGATACACGAGCAGCCATTGCCTCAGAAACGACGTGACGACCTGCGAGAGCAGAATCATAATCATACCCACTCCCAGCACAACCATGATATTGACCTGTTTATTAGGCAGCACCTGGTCGATCAAGAACTTCGTGAGCAAGGGGAAAATCAGGCCGATGCCTTGCAGGAAGAGCGAGGTTCCCAGTACCTGAAGCAGCGTCAGGGGGGTCTGCCGGATGTATTGGGCGAGGTAGCGGCCTACGGATATCCTGCGGTCCGTTCTCTCGGTCTCAAAGCCCACTCCTGGTTCGAGCATAATGACCACGCCGGTAAAGGCCGCGTCGAACTCCTCACGCGTGAGGCGGCGGCGACCCCGTGCCGGATCGACCACGTACACATGCTTTGGCGACCAGCGCTCGACGATCAGGAAGTGATTGAACTCCCAATGGACGATCGCGGGCAGGGTGACGAAGCGCAAATCGTTCTGCTTCAAAGAGATCGCCCGCACGCGCAAGTTGTATGCGCGGGCCGCCTTCACAATGCTGAGCGCCGAGAGACCGTCGCGGCCAATCTCGCAATGCGTGCTGACCTCCGAAACCGAGGTTTTGCGCCCATAGTAGCTCAGAATCATTGCCAGACAGGCGGCCCCGCATTCAACCATCGTCATCTGGTTAAGCGATGGAACGCGTCGTCGCCAGGGACCACGTTTGCGAGGTCGTTTGCTGGATCTGGCGGTCCCACTCTTCCCTTTTGCCTGTACTGCCTGTTGTGGTACCGTCGGTTGAAATTCCCAATCCTCTAGAAACCACTTCATAGGTTCTTGAAATTGCCTTTTGTACATATTCCCTGGATCTTTCAGAAATTAATTGCCTACCAACTGTCCTATCCCCGGTATGATTGAAAGAATACGTTGCGATCCCACCTCCACATTCGCTGTCAAAGAACTTCCCGCGTAGGTATGCGCGGGCACGCTTGCCCCGAGCCTGGCGACGATGACGCTAGTCGGTTCAGTCACCAGGGAAGAGCTATTCCCCTCCAACCCGTAATTTTTCCGCGCCATCTCTGGGCTTGTGATGTCCTGCTCGACCTCTAGAATGGTACTTTGTACCTGTGGGCCTGTTGTGCCAACATGGATCTGGACAGGCATCCCACTGTGTAGCGTCGTGGCCTCCTCCGATGGCAGGAAGATAACGGCAACGCTAGCGCCTCCACTTGTCTCCTGTACAATGCCGGACCCGCTGACGTACGTAGGAATGCGTTCGTTCCAGGTAAACATTCCGGCCATAAACAAAAAGCCAAGCAGCACCCAGAGAAAAACAGCAGCGGGTACGGGGAGAATGCGCAACACTACATCCTTCTCCCTGTTCTGAATGTAGTGTTTTATCGCGTTCTCACGAAAAATCTGACGTTCGCGTGCTTGCATATATTCCTCTACAGATATGAATAGAGTGTATAAACGACCCACTATAAGCAGTATACGGAGATCTCCAACAAGCAACGTGTTTTACCGCTTTTACTTTTTTTATGGAAAGAAGCTAGATGAGTCAAAAAGTAATGTTCGAACTCATAAAGATGCACATGTTGGCTTGTGTATATTCGTATATGCTATTTTGCTGCTATGTATACTATAAATAGGCATATGGATGCAGCACAATGGGATGCAGATGGCAAACGAATTGCGTTGGGATAGATGCATCAGCAAACCATTAGAGAAAGCAACCCTTTTATGCCTACGAACATATAAGTTGTCTCTTTAGACACGTCGTATCAGACCCGTCAAGGTCCGAGTGGGGAGGCGAAGCTCTTGGAGCGGTCTCGTCATTCAATAAGGGGCTTTTCTGATACGGCGCTATGCTTGACAAAAGAAAGGAACCGTTTCATGAAAATGGAGCAAATTCAGAACGCACAGACAATCTTCTCAGGAAATTCCATTGTAGAACTGACCGATAGCGAGCTGGCCACAGTACAGGGTGGCTGCTCGCACGGATATGATTGCCAGGACGACTGGGGCGATTGGGACGCCGATAGCGACGGGAGCGATGGCAATCGCTTCTACAAAAACAGCTTCAATAAAAATAGCTTCAACAACAACAACGATAACAATACGAATCTTAATCTGCTCAATGGCCTGAGCCTTCTCTAAGAAGATGCAAGAGCAGTAACATATTCCTGTCTGGTTGCACTCACAGAACGTTAAGACACGCGTTCTGTAGTGCGACCAGACGCGCACTTGACCGCGACTTTCGTTGTTGTTATCAACATATGCCTGCCTCGCGTAGCATACGCCTTGCGGCAATGGCGACAGGATCGACGCCGAGTTGTGCCAGGCAGTCGCGTGTGGCACAGCCCTCCGGCGTTCCCAACAGGTGTCCGCGATAAAAGCAGGGCATGCAGGGCAGGTCAAGGTGTACAACGGTCGCTCGTTTTTCCACTGCGTCGCCTGTGTACGGACCCCATGCCTTGAAGTTCGAGAGGCCGAAGATAGCTACGGTTGGAGCTCCAACCGCGACCGCCAGGTGCATCAGCCCCGCGTCGTTGCCCACGAAGAGATCCACCAGTTCAAGTACCGCCGTTGCCACCTTGATATTTCCTCGTCCGGCCAGACTGCGCACAGGCATTTCTGAGCGCATGCCAGCGATAATCTGTTGATGCAGCCCCGCCTCTTCGGGTCCACCCAGCAGGAGTAGCTGTCCGCCCACATCGCGAAAGAGGCTGTCGGCGAGTTGGGCGAAGCGTTCCGGTGCCCAGCGGCGCGCCGTACTATAGCCTCCGCTGCCGGGATGAAAGGCGAGCAGCGGTCTTGACGAACTCTCCGGCGCGTTCTCTCCATAGACCAGCTGCCGGGCCTGGGCGCGCTCCTCCTCGCTCAGGGGAACCTCTAATTTTGTGCTTCGTATAGTCGCACCAACCGCCTTAGCGATTGCCAGGTTATACTCCGCCTCGTGCAGAGCGCCGAAGCCCTGATCGGCGACGCGGATATTGAGAAACCAGCCATGCCCATTGTCCAGTCCCACGCGCCACTTCGCGCCCGTTGCGCGCATGAGCGCCTGATGTTTGAGTCGACCAAAGGGGAGCGTCAGGTGATGGAGGAGGAGCACTGCATCATAGTGTCCAGCGCGCAGCGTGTTCCAGAGCGTTGTCAGGCGCAGCAGGATCGCGGGATGCAGGACCATCTGCTGCGGCGAGTCGAAGAGATATTTGTCCAGAACAATAATATTATCTATGACCTTCCAGCCGTTGAGCAACCCGGCAGAGTCTGGCGTCACCAGCAGGTCGATGCGTGCCTGGGGATAGCTCTCGCGCAGTGCACGCAGCGCCGGTGTGGCAAGCAAGAGATCGCCGATGCCCGCGAGCTTGACGACCAGGATATGGGCCTGCTCCGGCAAGGTAATATGTTTACGATAATCAGAAAGCTCTGTCTGCATTGTTCTCCCTACTCAAGCGTTGGCTCATGTTGATAGCCCCTGCTGCTCTGACCTCCAGAGATAGAATTGAAACGCGCAGTGTTGCTGGAAGCCGAGCCGTTGATAGATGTGCAGGCTCATATCGGTCGGCGTCAACATGGCTACCCGGTACCCTGCCACACGCGCCTCGTGCAGGGCGTGGCGTACCAGCATCGTCCCTATGCCCCGTCGCCTGGCCTCTGGAATAGTCCCTACACCGTAGATACCCGCCACGCCCGCGTGTAGAAGCAGCGCCGCCATAGCGACGGGCCGTCCGTTCAGTATCCCGATGTAATGGTGCCACGCCTGCCCGCTCCCAAAGCCGGTAGCGACGTAAGTATCATAGTAATAGTGCGCGATCTCTGCGGAGACATCGAAGCATTGCACTTCAAGTTCTACTAGCGGTCGGAGCTCCTCGGCGTTGCTGGCCTCCTGAATCGCGAACCCCTCCAGCGCGGGCGCATCTTCGTCCGCCGCGCTCACATCGAGAACGAGCGCCGGTGCCTCATTCAAGAATGTCAGGCCGTGCTCAAGCAGGCGCGTAGCCAGATCGGCGGGCCGTACCGACGGACCGATTACCCATATACAGGATAGCTCACGCGCCCTGAAGTACGCGAGTGTTTCGGCAATTTTGGCGTCAACATACGCCTCATCATCATTGGCAAACCGGACATGGTGAACGCCATTGAAGAAGGAACGCCGCGTGCTAAAACGCACCAGCTCGGCGTCGCGATAGATTTCACCGCCGGGTAGTGCGCGGCCAAAGATCTCAACCTCCTCGGCAAGGTTGGCCTCTATTGCTCCCGTCAATTCGGGTGCCGAGAGGCCCGGCACAATAGCGTTCACTCGGTTGTCTCCTGTCTGGCAGCGTCCCTGTCACGTAGCTTTGCGCGAATAGTCGTCAGGACAAGCTCTGGCGTGATGTCCTTCATGCATTGCGTCGTAAAGAAGCGGCAGTCAGCCGAGCTTGTTGCATTGTAGCATGGACTGCACCAGATATCGCTACGCAATACGGTAGCTTCAGGACTTACAGGGCCGCTATGCGCGGGATCGGTGGGTCCGTGCATGGCGAGTACTGGAGTGCCGACTGCGGCTGCGATGTGCATGGGTCCGCTGTCACCCGTCACGAGGAGATCGGCGCGCTGCAACAAGGCCGCGAGCTGTGGCAGGCTCGTCTTCCCGGCGAGGTTGAGCGGCTGTTTTTTGACTCGTCGCAGGATCACCTCAATCAATGGGAGATCGCCGGGCGCGCCTGTCAATATAACGTGGGTATCGTCCTCATCGAGTAAGCAATCGATCAACCGTGCCCAGTACGGAACCGGCCAGCGTTTGGATTGTCCATTATTCGAGCTGACGTGGCAGGCGATCACCCTCTGGCCTGACTGTATACCGTGTTGGAGGAGCAACTGCTCAACCTCCTGGCGCGCCAGAGAAGCGACCGCGAGCTGTGGAATACGATCGTCCGGGCGGATAGTGGCACCCGCTGCCTGCGCCAGTTCCAGACAATAATCAACCTCGTGCAGACGATCGCCCGGACTCCAATGGCGACCCGGCACATTATCGGTAATCAATCCTGGGTAGCTCTCGCGCGCGAAACCGACGCGCCTGGGTGCTCCACTGAGGACCGCCAGGACCGCCGCCCACGGACCTGACATGCTCACCGCGAGATCATACTGCCGGGCACACAGGCGACTGAGCAATGCCCGTAGTTCGCGCCAGTTTTTCGGCTTGAGCAGCGCCTGGGGCCGTCGCCAGATATTCGGGTTATAGGCAATAACCTCGCTAAGACCTGGCTCGCTGGTCGCGATGGGCGCGCTCGCGGGAATCGCCAGCAGGTCGATCTCAGCAGCGGGATAGGTACGCTTCAGTGCATGTACAAGTGTCAATGAAAGCACAAGATCACCGATCAGATCCAGACGAATGACCAGAATACGCTTCGGCTGGAAGCTCGGTGGCCGCAAGGGTGTCCTATGCTTTCCTACGCGGCTGAGCCTGAGAAAGACGCCAAGCACGCTTAGCAGCAGATAGATACCCGCGCCCAGTACACGCTTGCTGCTCCGTACCGTTTTGTTGCGGAGCCGTCGGCGCGCGTCCGGTCGCCGTGGATAGCCATATTCATCGAGGTTGGGTAATACTTTTGACAATTCTTTATCCTTACACAGCAGGCATAACAGCCTTCCGCTTGCATTATAGAGATCCTTTAGAAAAGTTGCAAGCCATATCCTATTTCTTGCAACCATAAGGCTCTGTTTTGTATTCTAGTGTATAGAAGCTTTTAATGCAGAAGGAGATAATTATGTTTGTCATACCTATATGGAAATTACTGCCCCTTCTCCTGAGAGGAGGACAGGGAATAGCCGTCCTCGCGACCATCTTCTGGCTCTGGGTCCTGGTTGATTGTCTCACGAAAGAGTCCTCGCAGGGTAACGATAAAGTCGCCTGGGCGCTCTTTATCCTGCTGGTCCCCTTCATAGGCGCGTTGATCTATTATTTCG
>JALYTQ010000272.1 GCA_030854195.1 Chloroflexota bacterium | reverse complement strand
CAGGAAGGCTTCGAGCACCGCCGAGAGCTGGTTCTTGCCCGACTGCCGCGCCATCATCACCGTAAAGATGCGCCCACGCCCCTCAACAATCGACGTAAGTATCGCCACCGCGACCTCCGCCTGATACGGATACAACGGCTTGCCCAGCACATCCCTGGCAAACGCCGCAATAGAGGAAGGATCAATGTTCATGAGGTGCCTTTCATGAGGAAATGATAAGAGGATGGTACAGAGGTAAATCACATAATTGTGAATAAAATAAATATAAGCCGTCATATGTGTAATGTCAATGTTTATGATATATCCATAATCTACGATGTAGGGGCGCGGTTCACAAGCCCGTCCCCGTCCATATACAACAATGCATACCAACGCATAATACCGCACAATATCATGTAGGGGCGCGGTTCACAAGCCCGCCCCCGTCCATATACAACAATGCATACCAACGCATAATACCGCACAATATCATCGGGCATGTTGTAATGTGCAAATGGTTTTATACGTAGTTTATTGTTTTGGGTAGCGACGGCATTTTTTGCACACGTGTTACATATTTAACATTGTTTAACCTGGGATGGAAGCGATCAGCGAGCCAGCGTTCGGGATTTTTGGCGATATAACGACGGGTGCGATCCAGCATACGTTGATTGTACAGAATAATGTCATGGGCGCTCTTTTGCCAGGAAAATTCGGGGATGTCAGCGTTGCGGCGTATGAGGTAGGTGGCCGCGCCCTTGTAGATATCAACGATCTTGCTCAATGTAGGCTTCAGCGCCTTTCCTGGCTTATTGTAGCGCAGGTGTTCGGTCAAAAGAATGATGCCATGCATATGGTTGGGCATGACCACAAACCCATCAAGCACCAGACCTGGGAAGCGATTGGGAAGCGAGTCCCATACCGATTGCACGATGCTGCCAGCAGGAGTCAAGCATAATTCGTTATTGACGATATCGCCCAGCCACTGTGTTTTGTTCAGGGTGCAAATGGTAATATAATAGAACCCTGGATCACTATAATCACGATCCTTCAGCCGCAACGCCTTCCTCTGAGGCAGCTGTTCCATAAAACGATTGTTTTTCTGATAATTGCCAGACATCAAGAAGAATCCTCCCTTTCCACATAAAAGCATATTTGATGCTACAATATATTTTAACAATACCCGCCCATAAAAACAATAAACATGGAAATTAGTACTATACCCTGTTCCCCATGATGTAGGGGCGCGATTTATAAGCCCACCGCGTCCCACATATAACAACGCACACTATCACGTAATACCGTACATTATGATGTAGGGGCGCGATTTATAAGATTTATAAGCCCGCCCACGCCCATATATAACAACGCTCCCCATCATCCGTTACATATCACAATCCCGTCATGCGGGTCGAAGGGCGAGGCAGCGGGCTTATAAATCGCGCCCCTACATCATATGTGACATTTATTTATTATATGTACGGGTATGTATTGATGCGTATATTATCCATTACGGCCTTATGTTAGGATACGCAAATGGCGTTGTTTGGCGCGAAGATGGCATAGGTACCATTCCCATACATTTGCACTACCGCTCACACAGCAGGAATGATATACTACAAAGCGACCCATTCACAACAGGAGTCGAACGATTGCACTATGACGACAAACGGAACGGCCATCAGCGTCTTCATCTCCTACGCGCACGAGGATGAGACGCTGCTGCGACAACTGCATACGCATCTGAGTTCGCTCAAGCGGCAAGGGCTGATCAAGACATGGTATGATCGCGAACTGGTCGCGGGCACCGATTGGGCGAAGGTGATCGATGCGCATTTAGAGCAGGCAGACATCATCCTGCTGCTGGTGAGCGCCGACTTCATCGCTTCAGACTATTGTTACGAGATCGAGATGAAACGTGCTCTTGAGCGTCACGACGCTGGACAGGCGCGGGTCATTCCTATCGCGGTGCGACCAGCCGATTGGACTGACCTGCCCTTTGCACGCCTGCAAGCCCTGCCCACCGATGCGCAGCCCGTCACCAGTTGGGGCAACCAGGACGAAGCGTGGGTCAATGTCATTGCAGGCATCCGGCGTGCCATCGAAGACCTCTCGTTGCTACCAGCCAGCACGACGCGCAAAGCCCTGCCGAAGCTCTGGAACATTCCCTATGCGCGCAATTCCTTCTTCCTGGGCCGCGACGAGCTGCTTACGCGCCTGCACACCCAGTTGCAGAGCGGGCAGACCACCGCCCTCTCGCAATCCCCACAGGCCATCAGTGGACTGGGCGGCATCGGCAAGACGCAACTGGCCGTCGAGTACGCCTATCGCTACCACCAGGACTATGATGCCGTCCTGTGGGCACCTGCTGAGACTCGCGAAGAACTGCTCGCCTCCTACAGCACCCTCGCCACCCTGCTCAACTTGCCCGAACGAGTGGCGGGCGATCAGGAGATCACCATCGCGGCGGTCAAGGCATGGTTGCAGAAGAATGGCACATGGCTGCTCATCCTGGACAACGCCGACGAGCTAGCCCTGCTGCCATCCTTTCTGCCTCCGCATCCTGGCGGGCACATCCTGCTGACCACCCGCGCCTACGATATGCAGGGGCTGGCAACCCGTCTGGAAGTCGAGACGCTCTCCGACGAGCAAGGCGCGTTGTTGCTGTTGCGTCGCGCCGCTCTGCTGCCCTCTGATGGCACGCTTGCGCAGGCAACTGCTCAGGAGCGCCAACAGGCAATCGCCCTGACGCTGGAACTAGGAGGACTGCCTCTGGCCCTCGATCAGGCCGGTGCCTACCTGGAAGCTACCGGCATGAGCCTGGACGAGTATCAGCAAATCTATCAAGTACATCGACAGGAGTTGTTACAGGAGCGGCGCTCGCTCGTCAAAGATCATCCCGAACCGGTCGCCACCACCTGGTCACTCTCCTTTGAGCGCGTCGAAGAGAAGAACCCTGCCGCCGCCGACCTGCTCCGCCTGTGCGCCTACCTGGCCCCCGACGCCATCCCCGAAACGATCGTCACCGAGGGAGCGGAACATCTCGGCGACCAGCTCGCCCCAGTCGCCGCCGACGCCTACCTCTTCGCCCAGGCCATCGAGGCACTACGCGCCTACTCCCTGCTCACCCGCGACCCGCGCACCCAGACGCTCTCCGTCCATCGCCTCGTGCAGGCCGTCACCCAGGACAGCCTGCCCACCCAGGACGCGCAGCAGTGGAAACAGCGCGCCGTCCTCGCCGTTTCCGCCGCCCGTCCAGACGTGACGGATGTGAAGCAGTGGCCCGCCTGTGAGCGCTGGCTCCCCCACGCCCTGCTCTGCGCCACCTGGATCGAGCAGCAGCAGGTCAGCCGTCCAGAGGCCGCCCTCCTGCTCAATGCAGCAGGCTACTACCTGGATGATCGCGGGCGCTATCGCGAGGCCGAACCGTTGTACCAGCGCGCCCTGGCGATCAGGGAGCAGCAGTTGGGAGCACTGCACCCCTCCACGGCGACCAGCCTGGGCAATCTGGCGGCCCTCTATCGGGCGCAGGGCAAGTACGAGCAGGCCGAGCCGTTGTACCAGCGCGCCCTGACCATCCGTGAGCAGCAGTTGGGAGCACAGCACCCCAACACGGCGACCAGCCTCAACAATCTGGCGCTGCTCTATCAGGACCAGGGCAAGTACGAGCAGGCCGAGCCGTTGTTGCAGCGAGCACTCTCCATTTGCGAGCTGCTGTTGGGGCCGGATCATCCCAACACGAAGCTAGTACGAAGGAACTATGCTGCTCTGTTGCGGGAGATGGGGCGCGAGGAGGAGGCGCGGAGGGTGGAAGAAGGGTCTTGAGGGCGTGGAACCAATACGTGGTGGGAAGATTGGGAAGGGTGCGCTGTCCATGTTAGGTGCGTTAGATATAACGTATCGCACATATAATATTGTAATGTACCCTATGATGTAGGGGCGCGATTTATAAGCCCGTCGCGCCACATCACGTTACGTTCCCCATCCCGATATGCGGGGTCGGTGTGGTCCCAACTTGTGAACCGCGCCCCTACATCATGGGGGGCGGGTCGGTGGTTGGGGCCAGCGTGTTTATGTTCGTGTCCAATGGGCGATATGTCGATGTAAGGGCCAGCGCGTCCTATCCGTTCAATTGGCAGCGTCCCGTTGGTCAGGCCGTTATATGCGCGTGCGGTCCCGACGCGTGGCGAGTCGTTCAGCAGAACCGGCATGTTTCTCTCTGGTCACGAGGGACGTTCGTCGGCATAGGGTCGGGTCAGGGACAATGGAGCCGATGTGGCCTATTGGCCTATTGTGGCATGGAACGGCCTGTGGAGCGGGTTGAGCATAGGCCAGTCTAAAAGGAGCAGAATGGCCTATTGGCCTATTCAGGAGAGAGAGGCCAGAGTTGCCAGGGTGGATGTGCTCTCTTCTTGCAAGGACGCGCGCGCTCTGCCGGAGGAAAGCGCTGTGCCCTTGCAAAAGCATGTTCTTTCCCTTATAAATATACATAAGCTCCCCTTTTTTGCATTCCAGCCATTTTTTATGCTGGAACGCAAAAAAGAGAGGGACGGAGCCGGTCCATCCCTCCTATCATTGTTACAGCGCCAATCAGTTGAGCGATGGGTGGTCGTTCGAGATGTGTGGGTCCAGATCAGCCAGCGCCTGTTTGAGGGCAGGCCGCCACGCATACTCGAAGATGTAGTACGTCTTGCTATCGCGTAGCTGAATGTGTCCCGCATCAACGGCCTTGCAGAATGCGCCCATGATGGTGTGGAAGAGCGCGAACGCCAGCGTATGCGCCTCTTCTGGTCGCTGGCGTACGATAGTGGCAGCCAGCAGGCCAGCCTTCTCGCAAAAGACAGCGAGCGCCTCAACAGTAGTAGGACGAAGCTTTCCCATAATGTTCCTTTCCTCTTTTGAATGGAGAAATGCCTGATGCAACGAAGGCCCAATAGGCCAATAGGCCATTCTTCTATTCCTAGAGTGGCCTATGCTCAACCCGCTCCACAGGCCGTTCCATGCCACAATAGGCCAATAGGCCAATCATAGGCACGTCTCCTTACAGCACACGAGACGTGCCTGTTCATTGCCTAAAGATCGAGAGCGTGCTGAATGCTCTCTGGCGCGGACGAGTGTTCTTTCACAGCGTAGCTTCCTCGGTCCACTTGCTGAACCAGATCAGCATTCTTCAGCGCGGTCAGCTTCTTGCGCACTCGCTCGTAATCCATAGCAAGCATCGCTGAAACCTCGCTGGGTGACATGGGACGGGCCATGCTTTCGAGCAGTTCGAGGATGGCTTGACGGTCGGGCGAGAGCTTTTTCGTCTCGGTCGGATGGGCGAGCAGGGACCAGGTGGCGCAGTCCTCGTCGAAGGTGAGGTGCAGCGTCTGTTCCTCTACGTCGCGTCCGGTGATGTGCAGGGTGGCCTCGCGCTGGCCGCGTTCGCGCTGCAAGACCATGTTGCAGTCGGTGGCTCCGGTGAGGCCCGTGGAGCCGCTGATCTCGTCCATCGGGTCGCTGGCCCCGTTCTTGCGCAGGTGATGGATGAGCAGGATCGAGAGGTGGTGCGCCTCGGCAAACTGCTTGAGCGGCGTGATGATGGCGTAATCTTCGCTGTAGATGTTGCCACCGCTCGCCGTGGGTGGGCGCACGCGGGCCAGCGTGTCGATGATGATGAGCCGCGTCGCCGGATACCCCGTCAGGTAGGTCTCCAGGTCTTCGAGTCCGCCACCGGTCAGGGGTCTCCAGTAGCCGCCCCAGCACAGGTCCACAGGCGCGGGTTCGTCCTGCAAGACCTTGCGCAGGCGATCGGCGATGCGCCGCTCGTGGTCTTCCAGTCCCAGGTAGAGCACCTGGCCCCGTTGCGTAGGCAGACGACCGAGCGCGGGCCTTCCCTGTGCGATCGCGACCGCCAGGTTGAGCGCCAGCCAGGATTTGCCCATCTTGGGCTTGCCCGCCAGCAGCGTTACGCCCTCCGGCAGCAGCCCTGGCACGGCCCACTGTAGCTCCGGCAGCTCCTGTTGCAGCAGCGTGATCGCGTCCTTGAGACCATCCAGGCCCGACGGTCTCGCGGACGTAGCGCCGAGTCCCCACCTGACCGCGCTGGCACAGATCGAGCGCACCTCCGCATCCGCAAGAGGCGGTTGGCAGCAGCCCTTATTCATCGCCCGCAACACGATGAGCAGCGCCTCTTCATCCGCGCCCAGGTTGCGCAACGATCCGGCCAGGCTGACCAGCGTCGCGTTGCGCTTGCCCTCCGTCACGAAGAGACTGGACTGCGGCGGACCCTGCGGCGGCGCTTTGACTACTACAGGTGCCTTCTCCATCAGCAGGTGCAGCAGCGCGTCGGGGGCGGATGTATAGCCGCCGCGCTTGTCCCACCAATAGCGGTTGCCGCTGGCATGCATGCTGGGCGGAGCCACCACGTAGCCATTCTCGCCGCGAATATCGATGCCAGGTGCCAGCTTGCTCGCGCTATTGCGGATGTTCAGCGCCGGATCATACGAGAAGTACAGGTGCAGACCAGCGCCGCCCGTGCGCAGCGTCGCCGTCGGGGGCAGCGCCACCACCGCGTTGAGAGCCTCAAGCGAGCCGCCACTACGCGGATCAATATCGACCACCAGCAGCCCCTGGCCCGTTGCGATACCGATATTCGCGTCGGGATAGAGCCGCCACCATTCGGCGATCTGCGCCCGGTCGTTGGTCGCATCCTTCACCCCTGAGCGAGTGATTGGATGCTTAGCGACCGAGCGGCAATCGGCGGAACCACAGGAACAACAGTTGGGTGAGCGAAGGGAATGCAGAGGCAGAACACGCAACCCTTCGTTGGCGTACAGCAGAGCGAAATCCAGCATTGTGCGCGCACGCTGTAGCTCATGAGAAGAAGAAAAAACGGGGAATGATTCAACCATAGGAATCTATCCTTCTAGCTGAAAAACGTTCCCGCGCCACTCCATTGTGATGCGGGAACAAAACAATCGAGCATCAATGT
>JALYTQ010000271.1:525-6968 GCA_030854195.1 Chloroflexota bacterium | reverse complement strand
AGCAATGGCCCTGCCGATACCCGAACTGGCTCCAGTGATCAGCGCCACCTGCCCTGTTAGCTTTCCCTCTGCCGTTGTTGACATAAATAATCTCCTGTCGATGCGCACTCTCTGCGCCCATACGGTTTTCACAAGTAAGTTAAAAGAAGGTTCCTCATTCTTTTGCATGTGATGAGGAGTATGGTATCCAGGGACTGTACAGAGCTTGCGCCTGCATAAAAGGAAGGCCCTGGTTCTTGTCTTGTAATGAAAAGTATAGCGTAACAGAAAGTGGGTTATCACCAGATCCATGCTTTTCTGCGGACTATCATGCTATTGATCGAGCCTCCTTTGCATATGTTGCAAATTCTCAGGATGTCTATCTGGAAACCATGTGGGCAGGATTGTATGGAAGGGGTCAGCATCTGACCACAAATGTTGAAGGCGTCCTACAGTCTGTAAAGACAATTTAGGTTGTCTGAAAAGAACTCTTTACTCTAGCCATGTTTATAAGAAATCGCACATCAGCCATAATGGCGACCACCGCATAAGATCGGTAGCCGCCATTATGTTTCGTACGTATGCTACAGGCGTTACGCAACGTGCAGGACGATGCGCCCGCGACCATGGCCACCCTGACTGAGTTCATGGGCCTTGTCAGCTTCATTGAGCGAGAAGACGGTACCGACAAAGGTCTTCACATGGCCCTCCTCGATGAGCCGGGCGAACGTGCTCAGCAGTTCGCTATTGACCTGGGCCGAGAAGCGCGCCGTATGCACACCCAGCTCGCTTGCCTTCGCCTCGTCGGGCTGACCAGCGATAGAGACCAGCGTGCCGCCGCGTTTGAGCGTAGGCAAGACGCTGGCAAGCGCTTCGCCGCCAACCGTGTCGATTACCAGGTCTACATCGTGGACCTCATCTTCAACGCGCACCTTTGAGTAGTCAATAACCGTCTCCGCACCCAACGAACGCACGAAATCTGCGTTGCTGGTGGAGGCCGTGCTGATTACCTGCGCGCCCTTCCGGCGGGCGAACTGGACCGCAAAGAGTCCGACGCCGCCAGCGCCGCCCAGAATCAGCACGCGCTGACCGGCTTGCAGGTTGCCGTGATCGAAGAGGGCCTGCCAGGCTGTCGTTGCACCAACGGGGATGGTGGCAGCCTCGTCGAAGCTCAGATTCGCGGGCTTCAGCGCCAGGGCGTCCGCCGGAGCAAGAGCATACTCCGCGTATGATCCCTGAGAGCTGCGGCCAAATACCGCCTGACCGGGCTGAAAGGTGGTGACACCAGCGCCGACTTTTTCGACGATACCAGCGAGGTCGGCACCCGGCACATAAGGGAATTTCGCAGGCATAAAGTCCTTGAGGAAGCCAGCGCGAATTTTCCAATCGATCGGGTTCACTCCTGCCGCGTGTACGCGTACAAGAACTTCGCCCTCCTGTGGCTCCGGCTGCGCGACCTGCCCAAGCTTGAGCTGATCCGCGTCGCCATAGTTGTGGACCTGTATCGCGTTGCTCGTTTTTGTTGACATAAAAATGTGTTGCCTCTTTCTATCAGGGTACAAGGATTATTATCAGTGTACTTCTAGCAACACCTCTCGTTTGCCAGATATTCCTGGCTGCTCCTCATCAATTTTCTTTCTGATGGCGCATCAGGATAGAACCAGCACATCATGCTTGACACATCTATTGCCAACCCCTACAATCGTTTCATCGAAGATCGTAAGTATCCCTTATCTGGAGGTAGGATGGAGGATCGTCTAGAGCAGCGACTTGGCAACTATCAGGTAAAGCGTTTACTCGCACGGGGAGGCTTCGCTGAAGTCTACCTCGGGCAGCATATCTACCTCAAAAATCAAGCCGCCATCAAAGTCCTCTTGACGCAACTCTCGGACAATGAGATGGAGAACTTTCTCAACGAGGCGCGTACCGTCGTGAATCTGCTCCATTCCAATATTGTGCGCGTGCTTGAGTTCGGCGTCGAGGGCAATACGCCTTTCCTGGTCATGGACTACGCGCCGAACGGGTCTCTGCGCCAGTGTTATCCCAGAGGGACTCGCCTGCCACTTTCCTCCGTCACGACATACATCATGCAGGCGGCAAGCGCGCTCCATTATGCTCACGAGCAAAAGCTGATTCATCGTGATATCAAGCCGGAAAATATGCTGCTGGGACGCAATAATGAGTTGCTTATTAGCGACTTCGGTGTTGCCATCTTCGCTCACAGCTCGCTCTCCGCGAGCACACAGCAGATTATCGGCACCGCCGCCTATATGGCACCCGAACAGATGCAGGGGAGGCCGCGCCCGGCCAGCGATCAGTACGCATTGGCCATCGTCGCCTACGAGTGGCTCTGTGGAGAGCGACCCTTTCATGGCAATCTAACGGAGATAGCGACGCAACAGATGTTTACTGATCCTCCTCCATTGCGCGCGAAAGTACCGGATATTCCGCCGGATGTTGAGCAGGTAATTATGACCGCGCTCGCCAAAGATCCCAGGCAACGCTATGCTACAATGCTGGACTTTGCCGACGCATTGGAATGCGCCGCCAGCCAGACATATCCTCGACCAGTCGATCTGAAGAGTCCTATATTGTCCAGAAAACTTCTGGTAAGGGACCACAATTCCATCCAGGCTACAACCCTTTCTCCTATGTTAAGAACCGAAACATCTTCTATAGAAGCTACCAGCCAGGAAACGGATAGCAAGCCACGCGCAGCTATTAGAAGTAAGCAGATATTTTACATAACAATGGGAGTGCTGCTCTATACTCTTGTGAGCAACTACGTTCTGTTGCTTCACCTGCCGCCTATTCGCGCAAACGAGTTGCTCTGGATTGCTCCAACGCTTGTTGTCCCAATTGCATTCGGCGTGATCTATGGCTTCTGGGCGGGCCTCGTTCTCGGGGGACTCGGCTACTTTCTCGGGTCGTATATTTCCATCGTGATCCGATCCAGCGCAGTATCCAGCAGTTCGCTCAGTTTACTCACCCTCTCCACACTACACCTGCCCTGGTATTTCCATCTGGGGTTCCTTGCCATTGGTGCCAGCACGGGTCTCGCCACCATTTTTACAAAGGGGCGCTACCACTCCATCAGAAATATAGCTATCGCGGAATCCTTTGGCTTGATCGGCATACTCGGTGGTTTCCTCATTGCCTTCAATGGCATCTGGTCTCATATCTATCAAGGCGAGTCACTGTGGATCGACTTTACCCATATCGCGCTTCCGAATATGGTACTCATGGTAATTTTACTTCCTCTTGTGCTAACGATCCATAATCTGTTCGAGAAGCATAAATGATTTTTATAGTTCAGCAATATCTAAGGAGCAATCATGACAGAGCTGGACATCGTGCAGCAGCGACTACACAGCCAACACATCTCCCGGCAAACGTTTGCCAAGCCCGGCGATGTAGTAGAATGGCTGGGCGCAGTCCAGGCGCAGGATTACGCGGCGGCGAAGTGGGCGCTTGGCCTACGCCTGCAAGGTACCACCGACGACGCTATCGAACAGGCATTCAGCAGTGGGGCGATTCTACGCACACATATAATGCGACCAACCTGGCATTTTGTCGCGCCCGCCGATATTCGCTGGTTGCTCGCACTCACCGCACCACGCGTCAATGCGGCGGCGGCTTACTGGTATCGCAGGCTTGAACTGGATGACTCCCTGTTTGCACGTAGTAACACGGCACTGACAAAAGCGCTACAAGGTGGCAAGCAGCTTACCCGCCCAGAACTTATTACAGTGCTCCAGCAAGCGGGCATCGCTACGGCTGGCGAACAGCGTTTGACCTACATCCTGTTTCACGCCGAACTTGACGGAATCGTTTGTAGCGGCGCGATGCGAGGCAAGCAATTCACCTATGCCACGCTTGACGAACGAGCACCCCAGGCCAGCACGTTCGATCGCGAAGAAGCGCTGGCCGCATTATCTAGCCGCTACTTCACGAGCCACGGTCCAGCGACCCTGCAAGATTTTGTGTGGTGGTCAGGACTTACAATGGCTGATGCAAGAGCTGGACTCGCAATGGTCAAATCTCACTTCGCGCACGAGGAAATAGGCGGCCAGACATACTGGTTCTCGTCGTCTACGCCATCCGCAAAAGTAATATCCCAAGATGTGTACCTGTTGCCCAACTTCGACGAATATATCGTTGGTTACACTGACCGCAGCGCCATTTTCGACACCATGCACACAAAAAACCTGGACGCTCGCGGCAACGTTCTCTTCACCCACACAATAGTTAGAGATGGTCGGATCGTCGGCACCTGGAAGCGTACACTGAAAAAAGATGAAGTCGTTATCACACCGGACTTTTTTGCTCCGCTGAGTGAAGCTGGAATGCGCGCTTTTGCTGCGGCGGCTGAACGGTATGGAGAGTTTTTGAGGAGGGTTGTGAATGTCACTTTAGGAGTGGGATAACACGACATGTGCAAGTGTGAGAAAGTGTATTAATAGCGCTCGCTCAACCAGCCTGATCAATTTCAATGCGTTTTTGCCTGTAGAGTCTAGGAGTGTAACCGTTGAGAATTATGGCTGAGTTAGAGTGATATGACAGCAGGGAAAAATTTCGCTGCACTGATATAATACATGAAGGAAGTTTGCACATTCTTATACAAAAGATCAATTCTTTTTAATCTGAATTGCTAGCAACGTCTTCTTAATTCAAAGGTCCTAAAAGATTGTGAAAGCAAAGAACTTAGATTATACTTATTGCAACGATAGAAACACAATGTTATGCCAATAGCAACCAGGCAACAGCTCATATGTCAAATATCCTACTCATTTAATCATTATAAAAATAGAATTTTGAGATATACTTTGATACACATTTAAATGTATTTAATACGCTATAAAAGCCTCACCCTCATCTGGTGCAAATTAGATAAGGGTGATATGTTTTTTATTTTTTGGGTATTGTGATCTTATCGTTCGCTGAAACTGTATGGTGACGGAGTTGTGCAGGTATCTTCTCAGTTACTATCGTAGTTAATCGTCAGGAATATTTATAATGGTTGCTGCACCACTAAAAAGCGTGCCTGCCACCAACAGGCAAATTTCGAATGGCCTCGTCTCTAAAACACATGAGTACAAGATAAAAAATACGATAGTATCTGAGTCATCAATGATTTTTTTTGCTTTTTGCTCTGATACTAAGCAACGGGTCGTCATTAAAATTCTTCGTAAGTATGAAGACACAAGATATAGCTTAGCCGATCCTCAAAAACGTCTGGCATGTCAGATTGAAGCGCTAAAGTGGAATCAAAAGTTTACACCCTCTATCTATCTTGGCCTGGGCACTATTGTGGAAGTGGGTCTGGATGAGATCGAACAGGAGGTAAAAGAAAACCGACTTCATTCTCTCTCGATAGAAAACATAACAAATGATCTCCAACAACTCGCTGACATCAGTCATCCACAATACGAATACGCGCTTGTCATGGAGTCCCTACCAAAAGAACGACGCCTCGACATTTTACTGCAAAAGAAAAATATAGACTCTATTCATGAGATATTAGAGGCTCTCGTAAAGCGTATAGTAGAAATGCATGTTTCAGCTCCTCATGCCGATATGGTTGCACCGGAAAGTGAAGAGAAACCCTGGGGGAGCTATGGGCAGCTACAGGACAAGCTGCTCCATAATATGGGACTTTTTGATAATTTAAAGCGCCTCGACGATCAATCATTCTATCGAACATATGGTTGGCTGAAAGAAGCTTTGTTAGCAATTAGTAAAAATCCTGTATGGTCTGATCTTTTTGAAGAGCGTTTAGAGCGTGAGCGCGTAAAACGTTGTCACGGTGACTTAAAAGCGAGAAATATCTGGATTGAGTTAACAGAAAACACAGGTGACGCAAAGTACCGCGTGAGACTCCTCGACGCTATCGATTTCAACCCCTCTTACTGTAATATTGATGTGTTGAGCGATATTGCCATGCTCATTATTGATGTTCAGGCCGTTGATACCCACTTGCACGAACACAATTGGGTAGGCACACGTGGCTGGGATCTCGCGCAATTTGTACTAGAAACGTATTTTGCGTATGCAAAGGAAGAGGAAGATAATAAGGCTACCCGGATGGTGCTCACGTACTATCTTCTGGAAAAGGCTCTTGTCCGTGCTTCAATAAGTTTGTTTTATGATCGTGACGAATATCCTCAATTAGGACCGTACTTTCTAAGGATAGCCGTCAGGTACATGAAACAACTACAGGCTCTAGTCAGTGAAAATTCATCTGCTTTTGTTGACTAGCCTGTGGCATCGCACCACTCCTTACCCTGCCTCTAAGCGGTACAATACAGACACAATGTATCTCATTAAATGTATATTTGTACCATTACGATACCTTGTGTTTCTGTTACTTCTTCGTTAAACTACTACTATGCCTATTTTCTTGTTCATACAACTCTCTATTTCTAGATGAAAAGGGCCTGGCGGGTCGTTTTTCCATAAAAGAG
>JALYTQ010000271.1:0-515 GCA_030854195.1 Chloroflexota bacterium | reverse complement strand
GTTCGATGCTATATCATTATCAGTTTTCGCAAGGGACCATCCTCTCGCTCGGCAATTATCTCCGCCGCTGCAATGTACTACGAGTTTATCCTCCATTCCGTGGACTACAAATTGTACAGGTAAGGACACTGACCCGACTGAAGAAGAATTTATATATGAAATAGAAGAATTTATAGAGTCGGCATCGGCCTTCGTATGTATAGCTCATAGGCAGGGGGATAGTGAACACAGGCTGGTCTTCAAAATACTCCGCGAGTATAAAGATGAACGCTACCATTATGGTTCAGCGGAGGAGCGCTTACTATGCCAGAGAGAAGCGTTGCGCAAGAATCGTACAATTACACCCGGCATTTATCAAGGACTCGCCTACATCTCTGAGTCAATCATACAGGAAATCAAGGAGATGAAACGCACAGGAAAGCTCCATAGCATAAAAATTGGTGGCATTGTGCCAGAGAGTGAGGGGAGTGAGCAGAGAGTTGAGCAAAACTGTGAATGTGCCTTAGTGATGTCTT
>JALYTQ010000270.1 GCA_030854195.1 Chloroflexota bacterium | reverse complement strand
GCCATGCCCACGCCAGGACATGCGCTGCTCCAGGTCCCAGTTGCGTACTCGCTTGCTCTTGAAGTGCATCCAGCCGACGGGCAAACAGCAGGGCGTGAGGCAGCGCCGTGCGAAGGTGCTTACTGAGGGTGGAGATGTGCCCCTGCAAGGCGGGGGACGCCTGGGGTTGAAGCTCATCCAACAAGTCCAGCACCGCTTCGATCTCGGCTTGACGAAGCTGACTGCTGAGAACTGCCACGTTGGGATCGGCAGGAAGCACCACCACCTCCAGCAGCCTTCGCACCTCTTGCAACAAGTAGCCGACGCTCTCGGCGACATATTTCATACGTGCAATGTGAGCCTCGTGCTCTCCAACATCGCTCTTGGGAGCTCTTCCACGCGCTTTGTGGCCCATGGCCAGACGCTGGGCTTGGAGCTTTCTGGCTGGCAAGCGCTCTTGAGCTTGCTTGAGGGCACGATCAAGCCGTCCCTGGATTTGAGAGCCAACATGCAGCAGATGCCAGACGTCTCGTTGGTGGCTTGTCAGACGCTGGACCTGGCTCAGGGCCTCATGGATCGCTCCTCCTCCATCGCTGACACTGCACTCGCAGACCAGCCCTTGCTCTTGCAAATACCACCACACCAAGGTCCAACTGTCTCCATCCACCTCAACGGGAGGAAGCGTCGCCCAGACCTGGGAACTGTGGACATCAATCACATTGAGGGAGGCTTTTCCGCGTTGACTGCTGTAGTGTTCATCCAAGGCCAGCGCGCGTGGAGTACTGGCACATTGCCGGGCCAACCACTCGCTGGCGCGTTGCCCAGCGCGCTTCACCACCTCCGTAATACTTCCCAGGCTCACACTCACTCCACACACCTTCCGAAGGCACGTCTGGATACCGCGATAGCTGGCATGGGCTTCGATCAACAAGGTCAGCGCGTGTTCATCCCAGTGGCCACTTTGGGCGGCTGGCAGTGGGGCGGCTCCCAATGCGTTGTGCAAGGCCTGCTCTCCTTTGGCTTTCCAACGATACAACGTCTGTCGCGAAACCTGATGCTTCCGACTCAACTGACTGACCAATCCATGCTCCGATGGCGAGGCGATCATCTGACTGATCCACTCAACTCGCTGTTGGGCTGTGCTACAATGATGCATGTTTCCCCGCCTTTGAACGGTGCTGATTTTTCCAGTTTCACCGTATCTCTCAGGGATTTTTTTTGCAACCTTTTCGTCAATTGTCACAGTGCGAAGCACTCATTTTGAACCTTGCCTTAGCGTTTTTTCTGATAGAATAGTTATAAGCGGCTCAATTGAGCAATTCTATCAGAAAAAACGTAAAGAGGAAGAAGTATGGTGACGGCCTCCCCGCGTATCTGCCCTACCTGTCAGACTAGCAAGGAGATGAGCACATGAAACCAGCGCTTGAAGATATCTTTATGGGTCCTACAGCCTCGCCCGCACTCAACAACGGATTTCGTTGGGAGGAGAGTCGGCGGCGCGTCCGAGCCATTTTCGCCGGTATTACGGTCGCCGATAGCAAGCGTGTTATGCTGTTGCTTGAATATGGTCGGCTCCCCGTTTTCTACTTTCCCATGGAAGATGTGCGCATGGACTTGATGGAGGCCAGCGCGCACCGCACCTCCTCGCCATTGAAGGGAGAGGCGGCGTACTGGACGTTGCGGGTTGGCGAGCGCGTGGCCGAGAATGTCGCCTGGAGCTATCCCAATCCCTTGCCCGAGGGACCGCCCATCAAAGGCTATCTGGCACTGTACTGGGATAAAATGGACGCCTGGTATGAAGAGGAGGAGCAGGTCTTTGCACACGCACGCGATCCCTACAAGCGCGTGGATGTCGTGCCCAGTTCTCGCCATGTGCGCGTGGTGCTCGGCGGCGTGACCGTCGCCGATACCCACCGTCCCTATCTGGTAATCGAGACGGGCCTGCCCACGCGCTATTACATCCCCGACGAGGATGTGCGCGGAGACCTGCTGACGCCGACTGCGACCACCAGCCACTGTCCTTACAAGGGCGAGGCAACGTACTGGTCCGCTAGCATCGGCGAGCGGATCTTCAAGGATATCGTGTGGACCTACCGCGATCCGCTACCCGCCTGTTCGCCGCTCGCCCAATCCATGTGCTTCTTCAACGAGCGCGTCGACGCGATCTACGTTGATAATGAGCAGGTAGAGGTGCCTAAAACGCAGTGGTCCGAGTAGGGCTGGGCGCGATTATATTGCCTGTCCCAGGCTGCGTGCCTGCCCATACGCCTGCTGGGCCTCGCTTGTCTGGCCCAGCGCATCCAACGCTTTCCCTTTGCCAATGTAGGCCATGCCGATATTTGGATTGAGCTGCAGCGCCTGCTCGAACGCGGCGAGCGCGTCGGTGGGACGTTGCAGGTCCAACTGCACGTAGCCCTTGTGGACGCGCGCGTAGGCATTGCTCGGATTGACGCGCGCGGCCTTATCGTAGGTCACGAGCGCCTCTTTGAAGCGTTGCAGCTTGAGGAAGGCGTGTCCTTTGTGGATGTAGAAATGCTCGTCGGCGGGCCTGCACTGAATGGCCTCGTCATACGCGTCCAGCGCCTCGTTGAAGCGGTTCAGGCGTAGCAGCGCGTGTCCCTTGTCCCGGTGCAGTTCGGCGTTCTGTAGCTCGAAATCCACATCCTTAGGCATCAGGCGCAGCGCCTCGTTGTATGCCTCCAGCGCGTCCTCGTGCTGGTCGATCATGTAGTAGGATTTGCCCTCGTCCTTCCATTGCCGCGCCAGTTGCGCGCTCACGACCTTCGTGATGCCACGGGCGGCGTTCTGGTAGCCTTCATCCCGGTTGCTCCACAGCGTCACGGGCTTCCCACGCACCGGCCACGCCTGGAGCTTTCCCATCGGCGTATCCTGCCAGTTGACCGGGCGCACGATGATGGGGATGACCTCGGTCTTATCGGGACCCTTATGTCTCTCAAGTGCGCGCTTCATCTCGACGTTATAGCAGTAGTCCGACTGCATAAAATCGGGACTGACCAGCAGCAGAATGATATCCGCCGCGTCCAGGTGCGCGTTGATCTCGTGCTCCCATTCCATCCCTGGAGCAATGTGCCGATCGTACCACGTCGTCACCTTGCCGAGCCGCTTTAACGACCCCAGTTGTTTCTCTAAACCGTGCAGGTGCTTTTCGTCTTCGGTCGCGTAACAATAAAAGATCGTTACACCCCTGATGGAAACTGCTGCCATACCTTCTCCTCCTTCTCTTGTCCTGGCTATTCTTGACTTTCGCGCATCTTCCGCGCAATCGTCTGGCGCGCCACGACCAGCGATGCCTGCAATACGCGCTTCTCGTGCTGCTCCGTGGGCCAGCGCAGCGTCTCGATATCGGTATGGTAATCCTTGAAGCGATCGACCAGTTGCATCAGATCGTCTACCTTCTCCTGCAGCGCGCACATCATCGCCAGACGCTGACGTGGCGGCAGGCTGAGTACGAGTGGAATGGCCCGCTCCAGCAGCGCTGAACTCTCCATCTGCTGCTCTACCTCGTCCGCCGGATCATGCTCGTCCGAGATGAGGCCATTCGCCTCCCAGAAGCGCCGTTGTTCGTCCTCGTCGCTCGGCAATGGTATGGAGGGTTTGCGCTGCCGCCCCATATCGATGATTTCACTGCGTATTATACGTTTAATGTAGTTGCGTGGATAGAGAATGGGCCCCCTTTCCAGCGCCCGCCAGAACTTGATGCGCACGCGCTGCATCAGTTCGTCGATCTCCAGATCTACGACCGCCTGTTGTGCGAGCGCTGGATAATGCCGCACGACGCGCTTTGTCTGGAGTCCAATGAACCAATCGAAGCGTTTTAATATCGCCTCACTCGATTCGTCTTTAGATGGTAGTGGCATAGTGCGCTTCGTATGTGTATGCATCATTTTGTTATTCCTTCCCTGGACCAGATGCCAGTGCAACTCGACCGGGCGCGTTTCGATAGGATATCGTCGTTAGCAGAAATGATAGAGATTGTTGAGTCAGCTTTGACTCACTTCAAGCATAGCCGCGAAACGCTCCGTAGAGGTGGGCGAAAAGGGGGCAGATAGGGGGCAAATAGGGGGCAACCGCCGAGAGTATTATTGCCACGAAACACTGTGATACAATACGTTCATGTTCTTTGACTTAGCAGGCTGCTTTTCGCTTCAATGGACGGTGTAATCGGTAGCGCGTTGCTGGAAAAGAGAGGGATGCGAGCCAGCGTTTAGAGCGTAAGAGCGTATATATGAGTGAAAATACTTCTAAAAAGAACGGCCCCAATTTCCACTTGAGAAAAGTACGGGCAGCAAGCGGCATGTCGCAAAGAGATGTCGCTGATGCACTCCAGCTTCCTGATAAGAAACAGGTGAGCCGCTGGGAAAACGGCATAAATGCTCCTCAACCTCATTACCGTCTGGCTCTGTGCAAGCTCTTTGGCAAGACTATGGAGGAGCTGGGTTTCAACCGGCCCGAGTCGGATGAAGAAGAAGCGGCAGCACCTATCGCGCTTGATCCCGAGCCATTCTGGAACGTGCCGCCCGTCTTCACCTCGCTGGTCGGGCGCGCTGAGGATAGTGTTGCTGCCTGCGCATTGCTCATACGCCCGGATGTACGCCTGCTTACGCTCACTGGTCCAGGTGGCGTTGGGAAGACGCGCCTGAGTTGGCGCGTTGCTGAGGAGATGCGCGCGCATTTCGCTGATGGCGTCTGCTTTGTGCCGCTGGACGCAATCACCAATCCCTTGCTTGTAGTTCCCTCTATTGCGAAGACGCTTGCTATCGAGGAGCATGGGGGGCTCTCCATTGCGGAGCAGATCAAGGCGGCGCTACGCCCCAGGCAGCTTTTATTGCTGCTCGATAACTTTGAGCAGGTGGCGACGGTGGCCCTGTTCCTGGAGGAACTGCTTGCCGCCTGTCCGCGCCTGAAGGTGCTGGTCACCAGTCGCGTCGTGCTGCACCTGCCAGCTGAGCATGAATACTCCGTCGAGCCGTTGGCCTTGCCCGCGCTCGATCACCTGCCCGCGCCAGAGGCGTTGCTGCAATACGCCTCAATCGCTCTCTTTGTCCAGCGCGCTCAGGCAATCAAAGCAACCTTCCAATTGACGCGCAGCAACGCCGCCGCAGTCGCCGAGATCTGCATTAAGCTCGATGGCCTCCCTTTAGCTATCGAGCTTAGCGCTGCCTGCGTCAAGCTCCTGCCCCCACAAACCCTGTTGGCGCGTCTCTCTCAGCACTTGCAATTGCCCGCGCCTAAGTCGCGCACCCTGCCAGAACGGCAGCAGACGTTGTACAACACGATCCGTTGGAGCTATGATCTCTTGAACGAGCAGGAGCAGGCGTTTTTTCGCCAGCTCGCGGTCTTCGCCGCTGGTTTCACGCTGGAAGCCGCGCAGGTGGTCTGTTCCAGCCCGCAACAGCAGGAGATCGATGTCCTTAACTTGCTCGATGCATTGCTCGATAAAAGCCTCCTGCGGCGCGTCACCCCGGATGAGAGTTCGCCATGCTTCGCGCTGTTGGAGAGCATTCGGGCGTATGGCCTGGATTGCCTGGCTGAACGGGACGAGCGAGAAGCAGTGCAACGCAGGCACGCGCTGTACTATCTCTCGCTTCTGGAACGCGCCGCGCCTGCCCTCAAAGGCGCTCAGATGGCCGAGTGGTTGGCAACTCTGGATGATGAGCAGGAGAATCTGCGCGCCGCGCTGCAATGGTTGCTACAGCGGCAGGAGACGGAACTGGCCCTGCGCTTCTGCAATATTTTCGGCAATTTCTGTGGCCTGCGTGGCTACTGGACAGAGGAGCAGCGTTGGCTTACCGCAGTGCTGGATCTACCATTCCAACCCTCCCATATGGCGATCCGCGCGAAAGTGCTCCGGCGCGCTGGTCATCTTGCCTATCGTCTGCGGAGATTGAACGAAGCTCGCGCATTGCAGGAAGAGAGCATCCTGGCATCGCGCCTGGTAGGGGACAATGAAAACCTCGCGGGTGCCCTGAGCGGACTGGGCCAGGTCTTATACCGTCAAAGCGAGTTTCGCGCCGCAGCCCAGGCGCACGAGGAGAGCGTCGTGGCGGCGCGTGCAGCGGGCAGCAAGTGGTCCCTCGCTAATGTGTTGCAGAGCCTGGGCAATTTTATGTATCGTCAAGGGGATACCGCGCGGGCGTATGATCTCTTGCAAGAGAGCGCGTCGCTATCACGAGAACTGCGCGATAAAGAGACCCTCGTGCGCACGTTTACAGCGATGGTGGCTATAAAACTCTCCCAGGGAGATGTTGAGCAGGCGGCGGCAGATGCGCAACAGAGCTTCGCGCTGGCTCAGGAACTGGGCACGCGTCCCCTGATTGCCCTCGCGCTGATGAATCTGGCCGACGTCGCGCTCTTTCGCGGCGAATACGAGCAGGCGGCGGGCCTCTACCTGGAGCGCCTCACGCGTGCCGGCGAACTGGGCGACAGGCCGACGGTCGCCATTATGCAGCTCCATCTGGCCGATATTGCCCTGGCGCAGGAAAAATTTGTTGAGGCTACAAGCTCCGTGCAGGAGAGCCTCCAATTCTTTCGTCAACAGGGCGACGATCCGAATACCGCCTCTGCTCTTGGTGTCTTAGCCGCCAGTGAGCGCAAGCAGGGGCACCTCGCAGAAGCTATAGCCTTATACAAAGAGGCGCTCTCCCTCGATAAAGAAGCAGGCAATAAAAAGAATATCGGCCTGCACCTCATCGGGTTGGCTAAGATAGCTCTCGATCAAAAACTATGCGAGCAGTCCGCGCTTCTGCTTGCTGCCGCCTCATCCCACCTGCAGGTCGCTGTCGATCTGCATCCCGCCCAACGCGCCGGTTATGAACGTGCCCAGGCACAACTGCACCAGCAATTGCCGGAAGCAGCGTTTCAGGTCGCGTGGTCTCAAGGAACCACGTTGACCCTCGAACAGGCCCTTGCCATCCTTGAACCGATCGGCGCATAATAGCATATTCAGCCATAGGGTACTTCTGTAACCATTCC
>JALYTQ010000042.1 GCA_030854195.1 Chloroflexota bacterium | reverse complement strand
AATTGTTCTACTCCTATACGAATGGATCGCTCTATACTATACCACATTCCCGTTATTCAGAGCTTCTGTATCGTCGATGGGGGCAGGCTGACAAGTTTCTAGTGACAGATATTGATTTTTGTCATTGTATAGAGTATACTTCTTTTATCCTGAATGGATGAACATCTTTTTACCAGGGAACTTTCAAAGCGTATTACTATAAAGAGGAACTGAGAAGATGATTACACGTTCGCTTGGAACGCATGGTCCTGAAGTAGCGGCCATTGGCCTGGGCTGCTCGGCCATGTCTAACACATACGAGCCAGCGGCTGAGGCTGAAAGTATCGCGACGATCCACGCCGCGCTCGATAGTGGTATCACCCTGATTGACACGGCTGATTTCTACGGGATGGGACATAACGAGATGCTGCTCCGCGAGGCCCTGCGCGGACGGGCACGCGAGCAGGTCTGTATCAGCGACAAGTTCGGGGGGTTGCGCGACCCCGGAGGCAGCTTTATTGGCACCGATGGCCGTCCTGCCTCTGTAAAAAACTTTCTTGCCTACACTCTGCGCCGACTTGGCACCGATTATGTTGACATCTATCGTCTCGCACGCCTTGATCCTGACGTGCCCATTGAAGATACCATCGGCGCTATCGCCGACATGGTCAAGGCCGGGTACGTTCGTTATATTGGCCTCTCAGAGGTCGGGTCCGCTACGATACGGCGCGCACAGGCGGTGCATCCCATTTCCGACGTACAGCTCGAGTACTCGCTGCTCTCGCGCGATATCGAGGCAGATATTCTCCCCACCTGTCGCGAGCTTGGCATCGGTATCACGGCATATGCCGTCCTGTCACACGGCCTTCTCAGCGGACAATGGTCGAAAGAGCGCTCATATGCGCCCGAGGATTTCCGCAGTTTCAGTCCTCGCTTCAGGGGAGCCAACCTCGATCACAACCTCACCCTTGTCGAGGCATTGCGCTCGCTTGCAGAGGCAAAGGGTGCAACCGTCTCGCAGATTGCCATTGCCTGGGTGCTTACGCGTGGACAGGATATTGTGCCGCTGGTCGGAGCACGTCGGCGCGAGAGCCTCAGCGAGTCCGTAAAGGCCCTCGACCTGACGCTGACAGCCGATGACCTGGCCCGAATCGAGCAGGCCATCCCGGCAGGAACAGTTGCGGGCGAACGCTACCCCGCGCCACTGATGGCTCTACTCGATAGCGAACGAGGTCGAGAGCAGAAGCGATGACCGACGAAACACTCACTCCCGAACGTATTCTCGCAGCAGCGGAGCAGGTGCTCCGCCGCTTCGGGCCTGCCAAATCGACCGTTGTCGATGTCGCCCGTGCCCTTGGTGTGAGCCACGGCAGCATCTACCGGCACTTCCCGAGCAAGGCGGCGCTCCACGATGCCGTTGCCGAGCACTGGTTGGCCGAGAAGTCGGCACCGCTTCTCACGATAGCCAATGAGGATGGACCAGCCCTGGAGCGTCTGCAGCGCTGGCTCACGCTTTCGTTCGCCATGAAACGAAAGTACGCGCTTGACGATCCGGAGCTATTCGCGACCTACAAGGAGCTTGCGAGCGAGACAAGGGATGTAGTCAAGGCATATATTGATCACCTCATCGAGCAACTGACCCATATTATAAGTGACGGAGTCACCCAGGGTGAGTTTGCCACCGATGATCCCTTCGTGTGCGCTCGGGCGGTGTTCAACGCAACAACCCTCTTCCACGATCCGGCCCACGTCGCCGCGTGGTCTGATCCCGACATCAATGCCGCGTTCGACGGCGTCTGGTCCCTGATTCTGGTCGGCCTTCGTCCACGCAACATTCCGCAATAATGAGCAGGGCGCGCTTTATAACCCCGTTGGAATCCCCACGCGTGATAAAATAGGAACATATCTCGACAATACCACAGGGGAAAAGGTGCATAGATGACATCTCCTTCCGATAATAATTTTGAGCGGCACACGGTCGACGCGGTTCCGGCGTTGTCCGAGGGCTTTCTGCGCGAGCTGGTGGCCGAACTGGACAACGACGATATCGTGGGCATCATCCTCGGCGGCAGCTATGTACGCGGCGACGCGACGCCCTATAGCGATATCGACCTCGGCTGCTTCTATAAAGACGACGCTGCACTCCCAGCCAAAAGTTTCTTCTATCGCAATAGCCTCCTGGTCAGTGTCAGTCCCAAAACTGTTGCCAGCTCCTATAACGATCTGACGCGACCCGAAAAAGCTATTTTCCTTGCCGCCAGCCCATGCCTCGTGCTGCTGGACAAGGATGGCTCGGTAAAGCAGCTTGTGCGAGAGATAGCTGCATTCCGTTGGGAGCCGCTGCAACAGGCGGCAAACGAGTATGCCAGCCTTGAATTGACGCTGGCCGCCGAGCTGGTTCACAAGATACTGAGCGAGATATTGCGGCGCGACGATATGGCGATCGCTTACGCCACCGCAAAGCTGCTCTTCGAGCTGACAAATACGGTGGCGGTCCAGCGCGGAGTGGCGGTGAGAAGCGATCGCGTGTACTATCTACAGGTACAGACCTCCGTCGGAATCGCCTCGGTCTGGTCGCGCTACCATCGCATCGTCGCGGGCATCGACGAGCTGCCCGCGAGCGTGTCGTCGATCAAGGTGCGGGCGGTCGCCGCGCTGCATCTCTATCAGGAGACCGCTATGCTACTACGTCCTGTTCTGCAGCCGGACCATAGCGCCGTGGTGGAACAGGCATTGCGCGTCTTTCAGGAGGCCGGACCACGCCTGCGACTCTAATAATTATCCTGAGAGAGGTGGGGTAACTCCTGGCTCTTGCTGGATATACTTCTTCAGAATAAGAGGCCGGACAATAAAAATAGCGATCCAGGAGAGTTTTGCCAGCTGGGGATTGAGGAAAGCCAGGCCAATAGAAAGAGCAAACATGGAGACGGTAATAAAAGATCTCCAATGCGCATACCTGAGCGTTTTTTCATCCAGCGAGGGAGGGATTAAGCGATGATGGGAAGAGGTATACCACCCAATGACCAGGTAGATAAGGGTAATCACTGTCTGCGTTAAGGCGTATAGGGCCGTAATAACGGAGTTGTCTCCATAGCGTCCCAGGAAGGCGGTGGGAACGGGCAGAAAAGCAATGAACAACAGCAGGGTCAGATTAAGCCACAACAAGGTGGCATCATATTTGATGATCTGCCGGAACATCCGATGATGGACAAGCCAATAATTGCCTACCATATAAAAGCTAAGAACATAGGCATAAAAACCTGGAAGTAAAGTACCCAATTGCGGCAAAATTTGCGCGTTGGTAGCTGAAGAAGGCAAGTCTCCTAAGGAAAAGGGAATCGTGGTAATCAGCAGCGTGATGGCAAAAGCAAAGACTCCATCGCAAAAGGCCACTAGCCTGGAAATTCCATATTGCTGATCGTCTGTCTCTGCCATAATCCCTCCTCATACGAAGCGGTGTGGGGCGCGGCGGGCTTGTGAACCGCGCCCCTACACCATATATCGTACATGCACGTCATATATATACATCATATATTGCGCCGCGTTATGTGTTAGCGCAACATCGTACCCGCCGCGTGTACGGCGAGGCTGACGAGCCAGAAGGGCAGGATGGTGCCCATGGCGAGCGTGCCGAGGGTAGCGATGCCCAGGCCGAGCCATGTGAACCAGGTGAGACCACCAGCAGCCGGTTCCTGCTCGACTGGATTTTGCAGGGATGTCGAGGGTGAGTGCAATTGCGTGCTCGGCTTCTTGACCGCAACCGCCGTCGCAGCTCCGCCGGTGGAGAGACCGCCGCTCGCGCCTGGACGCACGCGCCTGCTACTTCCCGTTGTCGAGAAGACCGGAGTCGCGGGTACAGATGGTGTCGGCTCGCTCTCCTGCTCCATAAACATGGTAGCCGTGACGCGTAGATAGTAGTAGATGCCCAGGATGCTTGCCAGCACACCGATAATCAGCAGTTCGGGATGGCCTCCGACGAGGGCGACGTAGAATATGTAGTACTTGGCAGCAAAACCGGCCATCGGGGGAAAGCCTGCTAGCGAGAACAGGAAGAAGGCCAGCAGACCTGCCACGACCGGACGGCGATACCAGAGGCCGCGCAGGTCCTTCGCGTCGGTACCAGTATTGTCGAGGCGCTCCAGAAGGGCCACGACACCGAAAGCACCCAGGTTCAGGAAGGTATAACAGAGCAGGTAGAAGAGGATGGCCGACATGCCGAGCGAGCCACCGACGACCACGCCGATCAGCAGGTAGCCCGCGTGCGCGATACTGGAGTAGGCCAGCAGGCGCTTGACGTTAGTTTGCACCAGCGCCATGATATTGCCGCCGACGATGGTCAGGACGGTAATGGCCCAGACGACGGGCATCCAGTCCGCCTGCACAGGCAGGAAGACCAGGCCGAAGACGCGGGCGAAGGCGATCAGCGCCGCCGCTTTGGTGCCGACCGACATAAAGGCCGTGATGGGTGCCGGTGCGCCCTGGTAGACATCGGGCGTCCATGCCTGGAAGGGGACCGCCGAGATCTTGAAGGCGAAACCGACGCTGAGCAGGCCCAGCGCGATAATTAATAGCAGCGGGCTCTGTAGCGCTATGCCGCTCGGATGATTGTGTACCACGGTATTGCGCACAAAGGCCGCGACGCCGTTAAACGATGTGCTGCCCGTCGCTCCGTAGGTCATAGCGATGCCGTAGAGCAGGAAGGCCGAGGCGAAGGAGCTGAGCAGGAAGTATTTCATGCCCGACTCCTGCGAACTCTTGCGGCGCGTCACAAATGCACACAGGATGTAGAGGGCCAACGAGAGCATCTCCAGGCCCAGGAAGACGATCAGGAAGCTGGTCGCCGCCGCCATGAGCATCATGCCAATGGTAGAGAGCAGCAGCAAGGCGTAATATTCTCCCTGATGTACGAGGCTCAGGCGCTTGAGATAGGCGGGCGAGTACAGGATACCCAGCCCGCTCGCGGTCAGGATAATCAGATAGGCATAGAGCGATCCCTGATCGGAACCGATCATGTTGTTGAACGCCTGACGCTGGTCCCCTACCAGGAAGAGCACGAGGGTTGCGACGAGCGCGCCCACCACGCCCACAAACGCCAGGATGGGCAGGATGGTAAAGTTCTCCGGCCCGCTATGCTTTGTGCGCTCCCCCGCGTGCGGCAGGAGCATGTCCACGATCATAACGATCAGCACCATGCCCGCCAGGACCAGCACCGGCGCGATCCGCCCCCAATCTTGAGGGGCAACTGTAAATGTAAATGTCATAGAAAATACCTCAGTTCACCCCATTATCGTATAAACGCACTGCCAAGATTTTGCATCATATTGGTAACTGACTGGTCCAGCAGCGCGGTCAGCGGAGCCGGATACAGGCCGATCACGAAGATCAGGGCCAATAGCGGCGAGAGCGCCAGGAACTCGCCTACGTTAATATCGAGCAGCGTTCCCTTGCGCAACATTGCTCCAACGTGGCCCTCGGTTCGGCGCGGACCCTCCATCACGTCCTGGAAGAAGCGAATCATATACCACGCGGCAGGCACAACCACGATCGTCCCCAGCGTGCCGAACGCGATATTGTTGCGGAACGCGCCCAGCAGGGCGGGAAACTCGCCCGCGAAACTGTTCAGTCCAGGCAGACCGAGCGAAGAGAGCGAGGCGATCAGCATCACCGTCGCCAGAATGGGAATGCGCGTTGCCAGTCCACGGAAATCGCCCAGGTGGCGCGTGCCCGTTCGCTGCTCAAGAAAGCCCGCGATCAAGAAAAGGGCCGTGATCGTAATGCCGTGGTTGACCATCTGCAGCATCGACCCCTGGACACCCAGCGCGTTAAAGGCGAACATGCCGAGCATAATCACGCCTAGATGGCTGATACTGGAATAGGCCAGAATGCGCTTCAGATCGCTCTGCGTCAGCGCCTGCCACGCGCAGTACAGGATGCCGATGACCGCCAGCGTTCTGAAGAGCGGTGCTAAGGTCTGCACTGCACTCGGGAAGAGCGGAATGCAGTAGCGCAGGAAGCCGTACGCGCCAGCTTTCGCCATCGCGCCCGCCAGCATCGCCGTCACAGGCGCGGGTGCCTCCGCATAGGCGTCCGGCAGCCAGCTATGGAAGGGGACCAGCGGCACCTTCACGGCAAAGGCAGCAGCAAAAGCCAATAGCAGCCATATCTGCACGCCACTGTCCAGTTTGCCGTTGAGCAGCGTTACGAGATCGAGCGTATAAGGTTTACCTGTGGCCTGCTGATGAAAGTATCCCAGAGCAATAATGCCAGCCAGCATCAGGAAGCTGCCGACCGAGGTGAAGAGCACGAACTTGAACGTAGCGTAAATGCGGCGCTCGCCACCCCATGTACCGATAAGGAAGTAAGCAGGAATCAGCATCACTTCCCAGAAGATGTAGAACAGGAAAAGGTTGCTCGCCAGAAAGACACCGATCAGGCCACCCTCCAGCAGCAGCATAAAGGCCATATAGTTCTTGACTTTGCGCTCAATATTAAACGACGCGCCAATGCAGACCAGCGTCAGCAGCGAGGTCAGCACGACCAGGATCAGACTGATGCCATCGACCGCCAGACTATAGTTGATGCCCAGTCCCGAGATCCACGCCAGGTTCTCCTGTAACTGGAACGTACCCAGAAAGGTAGCGCCGATATTCTCTTGCGAATAGATGAGCATAAGCACGATGCTCAATATAAGGTCCAGCGCCGCGATGGCGAGAGCCGTCCAGCGTGCCGCATTGTTGCGATCGCGTGGAAAGAACAGCAGCACGATGGCTCCGACAATGGGTACGAATGTGATAAGCGACAACATGGCTGCTACCCCCTCACCGCGTAGTAGAGAACAATCAGGACGACGCCGAGCATAATCGCCAGCGCGTAGTTGCGCATATAGCCGGTCTGCAGACGCCGCAGGCCCGTACTGCTGCCGCGAAAGACGAAGGCGACACCACGCGCCCCTCCATCAAGCGTATTGCGTTCCAGGAAGCGCGTCGCGCCGCGACTCAGGGCCAGCACGGGCCGGATCAGGATCGCAGTGAGTATCTCATCTACATAATATTTGTGCAGAACCAGCTGGTAGAGCGGATTGGTGTTCTCTTTATACTGGAAGCCGCGTCCGTAGAGCCGCCACGCGAAGAAGATACCGATCAGGGCAAGCGCCAGACTTATTGCCGTCGAGGTCCAGTCTATGCCGATTGTCGCAACTGGCACCTTTACCGCGCTGAAGCCCGTAACGGTTGACAGAAAGTTCTCCAGTGGATGCCATTTTGTAGCGCCAAAGATAGCAAACGAGCCGAAGATACCACCGATGATAGAAAGTGCGCCCAGGATGAGCAGGGGCACGGTCATCACGCGCGGTGCCTCGTGGACATCGTAGTAGCTCACCACGCCACCGTGATGACCACCGCCGCTCGCTGGCTCCTCTTCGTCCTCATCGTGGACCGTCGCCGACGCCGCGACGCCGCGATAGTTGCCCATGAAGATGCCGAAGAAGAGACGGAACATGTAGAACGCGGTAAGCGCGACGGTGAGCAGGCCGACGCCCCACAGAATATACACCCAGGGATTGCCGGTAGCCGAGGCGTAGGCCAGCACAGAGCTCAGAATATCGTCCTTACTCCAGAAGCCCGCGAAAGGGAAGATTCCGCTGATCGCCAGGGCCGCGATCAAGAACGTCCAGGCGGTGATCGGCAGGCGCGACCACAGACCGCCCATTTTGCGCATATCCTGCTCACCCGCCAGCGAGTGAATGACCGCGCCCGCGCCCAGGAAGAGCAGCGCCTTGAAGTAAGCGTGCGTCGTCAGATGGAAGATACCGGAAGTATAATTGTGTGCGCCCTCGCCCATAAACATGTAGCCAAGCTGGCTGATCGTCGAATAGGCCAGCACGCGTTTGATATCAAGCTGGAAGATCGCGATAGTCGCGGCAAAGAGCGCCGTGGCACCGCCGATGCCCGCCACCACGCCCAGCGCGACCGGAGCGTTCTCGAACAGCGGATTGGCGCGCGCGACCAGGTAGACGCCCGCCGTGACCATCGTCGCCGCGTGGATGAGCGCGCTCACCGGAGTCGGACCCTCCATAGCGTCCGGCAGCCACATATAGAGCGGGAGCTGCGCCGACTTGGCCGCGCAAGCCACGAAGAGCAGCAGCCCGATCGCAGTAGCGGTTCCGCTCCCAGACGTCACCGCGCCGACGTTGCCGAACACGCCCAGGTAGTCCAGCCGCCCATAATGCGTAAAGATCAGGAAGATCGCCAGCATCAGGCCGAAGTCGCCGATCACGTTGACCACGAAGGCTTTGCGCGCCGCCGCCACCGCCGTACTGCGCTCGTACCAGAAGCCGATCAGCAGGAACGAAGCCAATCCGACCAGTCCCCAGCCGACGAGCAGGAAGAGGAAGTTATCAGCCGTGACTAGCAGCACCATCGCGAAAATAAAGAAGTTCATGAAGCAAAAGAAGCGCCAGAAGCCTGGATCATCTTCCATGTAGCCCGCCGAATAGATATGGATCAGCAGACCAACGCCCGTCACGATCAGCAGCATCGTCGCCGTCAGCGGATCGAGCAGCAGGCCGAAGTCCAACTTAAAGCTGCCCGCCGTCATCCAGTTGTAGATCACCAGATCGCTCACATGTCCAGAGGACGCGGGCGCGCTCAGGACAGAGAAGAAATCGAAAATAGCAAACAGAAAGGCCAATCCGCAGGCTCCCCACCCGATTGCGAGGATACCTCCTCTTGGCATCAGCGCGCCCAGCACGCCCAGGATAATAAATCCTAGCAAGGGCGGGAGCAGAACCCATAGACTAAAATTTGTCATATCAGCCTCGCAACACGTTCATCTCGTCAACATCGATATTGCGGCGCGTGCGGAAGATAGAGACGATAAGGGCCAGACCGACCACCACCTCGGCGGCGGCAACGGTCAAGACGAGAAAGACAAACATCTGTCCATCCGCTGAATCAAGAAATGTTGAGAAAGCCACAAACGATAAGTTGACGGCATTGAGCATCAATTCAATTGACATGAATATAATAAGTGGATTGCGCCGGATCAGCACGCCCAGCGCGCCTATAGTAAACATAATGGCGCTCACCGTAAGATACGCCGGGAGCGGCATAAGATCAGATGGGTGTGGCATACTTTCGTTTCCCTCCTATAGCTAACATGTAGCCTCTTATGCTCTGCGACCAAAGACGAGAGCGCCGAGTATAGCGACAACGATCAGTAAACTTGTGACTTCGAAGGGGAAGAGGAAGCCGTGGAAGAGCGCCTCTCCGAATGCCTCCGCGTTGCCCAGGTGTGGAGTCGCCACCTCCCGCGAGATGCTTCCTCCCTGCGCTACTATTCCGGTCGCGAGGTTGCCGTTGAAGAAAATCAGATAGCTCAAGGCTCCAACGAGCACCAACGCGAGCACAATGCCAACAAAACGCTGCCAGGGAATGCGATCATTTACCCCTTCGCTGATCTGACTGGGTGCCAGCATCGTGACCACGAACAGGAAGAGAACCATAATTGCACCGGCGTAGATCAGAATCTGCACGACGGCGATAAACATAGCCCCCAGTTGCAGATAGAACAGCGCCAGAAATAGAAAAGTCAGGATCAGGCTAAGAGCGCTATAGACGGCGTTCTTGAAGAAGATAACCCCTAGCGCAGAAGCCGTGCTGGCGACGGCCAGCACGAAAAACGATATTTGTACAGCAGTCATGGCAGTTTCCTTCTATCTTCATCCTGCTCCTCGTCGGTGAGCAAGACCGGACGCTCGGTGGGATAGTCGCCCAGACCAACGGCGGCGGCGCTGGCCCGCGAGCCATCGAAGACATGCGCCTCCTGCGGCACAGGTTGCGCGGCCTCGTGGGGAGCCGGATCGGCCCACACTTCGCTTGAACCCAGGGTAGACTGTCCCTCCGGTTCGAGCAGTTGCTCCTTGTGATATACCAGATCCTCCGCATAGAAGGAAGACAGCTTGAATTCCTTTTCCAGGGTGATGGCTCCCGTAGGGCACGCGGCCTGGCAGTAACCGCAGAAGATACAGCGTAGCATATTTATATCGAAGACCTTTGCATAGCGCTCGCCCGGCGAGACACGATGCTCTTCGGTGTTCTCCTCCGCCTCGATATAGATGACGTCGGCTGGACAGGCACCCGCGCACAGGTAGCAGCCAACGCAGCGCTCCATGCCATTGTCATAACGGTGCAGGACGTGCCGTCCACGGAAGCGCGGCGGCTGCTCACGCTCCTCCTCTGGAAAAGAGAACGTGGTTGGCTTCCTGCCCATGTTCTTGAGCGTGGTCGCCATACCTTTTATGATATCGAAAGACATTGTTTGCTCCTTGAGTCCTACTATCTGCTTCTCAATTCGTCTAATTGCAACATTTTCAAGCCCGATAGTGATGGCAAGCGCGCATCGTTTGTCAAGAAATACGATGCTGGTGCTTGCGTAGCTGTTGCTATCTGAATAGCATCCGGTGTACGCATGCTACTATAAATACTTCGTAGTCGCGCAGCCTCTTCAGCTATTTCCTGAATCACTGGAACTGTTGAAATGCCTGTCGATTTAAACAAAAGATCGCGATATTTTTGAATTGAACTATCTCTTTTAAATCGAATAGGAACAACAAGCACTTCGAGTAACGTTACCATCGAGGTTACAACCCTGAACTCGTTACGCCCTATTGCTTCAAAAAGAGGATCTACAAATTTTACGTAAGTAGGATTTTCTTCAATGAAGTAAATGAACGGTGCCGTATCCATCCCTACGATTTGTCCCCTCAGTTCCTCTATCCGCCCCATGAATCCCTCTCCTCGTCAATGTACTTTTTTACATCGATTCCTTGCCAGATGTCTTTATCCAATCCTTTAAACTCCATTACATTATGGAGAGGTTGCGACACAGCATGACGGCGATAAATTGCTAACACGTCTTGCACCAATTGAAGTTGCTGGTCAGGCGTAAGTTGTTCAACCTGATCGAGTAACTGGCGATAGGCGTAGTCCAACATTGATTTTCTCCTTAGACATGCCGATATCAAATCAGCTTTTTCACACGTACACTTAGAATAATATCAAAATCACCTATGCCTGTCACCCCTACACCTGTACGCCCGCGTCCTGCGTCTGGCCATCGGCGGCGTGCGCGGGAGTTGGGATGCGCTCGAATTTGGCTAGCTTGACCGAGTTCGGCATCATCGTTGCGGCCTGGTCGACCTTCTCGATGAAGCGCGTGCCCGTTGAGATGCTGCGTTGGCGCACGACGACGAAGACGATCACAATCACGACGAGGTCCGCGAGGCCGTTAATCCACCAGGGCCAGTGCAGGGCCACGACGAACGCCGTAATCACGACGTTGAGCACCGCCAGCGGCAGAAGTCCCTGCCAACCCAGGCGCATCAGACGATCGTAGCGAATACGTGGAAGCGTCGCGCGCACCCAGATAAAGATGAATAGGAAAATTGCCACCTTGATAATATAGAACAGGATCGACAGGATAGGGTAGCGCTCCAGCCCGAAGAAGCTCCAGCCACCGAAGAAGAGCGTCGCGGCAACGGAGCTGGTGGTAATCATGTTGATGTACTCGGACATCTGATAGAGGCTCCAGCGCAGTCCGCTATACTCGGTCAGGTAGCCAGCCGTGAGCTCCTGCTCGGCTTCGGGCAGATCGAAAGGCGCGCGGTTAGTCTCGGCGAAGGCAGCGACCATGTAAACCATAAAGCCGAGCGGCTGCACCAGGATATACCAGACGCCCAGGTCCAACTGACCCTTGATGATACCAACCATGCTCAATGTTTGCGACCACATGAGGACGCCGCTGAGCGCGAGGCCCAGGCTCGTTTCATAAGAGACCATCTGGGCGGCGCTGCGCAGAGCGCCGAGCAGCGAGAAACGGTTGCCGGACGCCCAGCCACCCAGGACGATACCGTAAACGGCCAGCGATGAGATGGCGAGTATCCACAAAATACCCACGTTGATGTCGGCGATCCACGGGTCCCACACGCTGGACCTACCAACGAGCCAGGCGCTGCCAATCGGCACAACGGCGAAGGCGCTCAGTGCCACAACCGTCGAGATGACGGGGGCCAGGATGTAGATAAATGTTTTGGCGTTGGTCGGAATGATCTGCTCTTTGAAGGCCATTTTTAGCGCGTCGGCGACCGGCTGGAACAGGCCGAAGGGACCCGCGCGGTTGGGTCCCAGGCGTCCCTGAATTTTCGCCAGCACGCGTCGCTCGACCAGTGTCATAAAGGCGAAGACCGATAGCAGGACAACGATGACGATGGCGCTTTTGATGATCGAAGCAACGATGATATTGTTCAGGAAATCAATCACGGGCCACCTCCTGCTCCTCTGATCCGCGCGCCTGAGCGGCAGCTAGCTGTGAATACAGCGTTGGCGCGCGGAATACGGATTCCTCGATATTTCTTACGCCCTGCTTGCCCAGGTCTTCCCAGGTCAGGCCACCGTAAAAGGGGTTGCTAGCGGCGATCTCCAGCAGGACATCCTGCGGATCAGCGTAGTCCCAGCGCGTTCCCAGGTAGCGAGCCATGCCGACCAGGATCTCCCAGTCAGCCTTCGCGCCAGGGAGCGGACGCAGGGCGCGGCGAATCACCTGTACGTGGTGATCGACATTGGTCATGCTGCCGTCCTTTTCGGCGAAGGTGACTGCTGGCAGCACTACGTCTGCCTGCTTCGCCGTTTCGGTCAGGATGATATCCTGCACGATAAGGAATTCGAGGCTTGAGGGTAAATCCGCGTCGGGCAGGTGCCGCGCTGGATTCGCGCCCATGACGTAGAGCGCCTTGATCTGCGGATTCGTCAGCAGTTCGTCGTAGGTCATGCCGATCGCGGTTGTTGGCTGGTAGCCGGGCAGCGCGTCGGGCAGTACGCCCATGTCGCGCGCGCCGAGCGAGTTGGCGTCTTCGAAGAGAGGGCCAACGCCTGCGCCGGGTCGTCCAATGTTGTTCGTCAGGACCGCCAGAGCCTGCAGGTCTGCCGCGAGGTCTTCGCCGCCTGTATCAAGCGTCGCCATCTCGTCGTACAGGATGATCGCGCCCTTTGCGCCCACGATCTCGTTGGCGATGAGCTGCAGTTGCGCCGTTACTTCCAGACCAAAGACCGACTCGGCGGCGCTGAGCGTTGTGTCCTCGCGCTGCGTCCTGGCAGTGACATCTTCATAGCCCTCGGTCTTTACGTCCTCGTGCTGCTGCGCGTACTTGAGCAACAGTTTGGCCGCTACGCCAGCGCCGTGCGCGGGTATAGTGACTTTCGCCGCCGCGAAGCGGTCCAGTTCCGTGGCCTCCGAGTTGACGATATAGATTCTCGCGCCGCCCTTCATCGCCTTCTTGATGCGCAGATCGAGGATCGGCTGGCGCTGATAAGGATCGGCGGCGATCAGGACGATGTGCGACGCCTTTTCAAGATCCTGAATGCTGCTGGTCATCATCCACGGCCTGTTGGTCAGGCGGTCGCGCGCGCCCAGGAAGTGTCCGTGGTGGTGATCGATGTGCGGTGTGCCGATGACCTGGCGCAGCAGTTTCTGGAAGAGATACGCCTCTTCGTTGGTGGTGCGCGTGGAGCCGATGCCGCCAATCGACTGAGCGCCGTGCTGGTTGATGATATCCCTCAACTTAGTGGCAATAAAGGCGAAGGCTTCATCCCAGCCCGCTGGTACCAGGGTACCGTTGCGGCGGATCATGGGTGTGCGTAGGCGCTCGGCTGTATTGACGAAATCGAAGTCCCAGCGCCCGCGATTACAGAGCCAACCGTCGTCGATCTCATCGTTGTTGCGCGACATCAGGCGCGTGATCTTGTCGACGCGCACATCTATACGCGCATTGCAGCCCACGCTACAGTTGTTGCAGACGCTCGGAACGCGCTTCAATTCCCACGGACGCGACTTGAAGCGATAGCTAGCGGCTGTCAGCGCGCCGACCGGGCAGATCTCCACGGTATTGCCGGAGAAGACCGAGTCGAAGGCGTGGTCAGGAGCGGTCCCGACCTCCATTTTGTAGCCACGCGAGATCATGACCAGGCCGTTGTCCATGGAGATCTCGGAGCTGAAGCGCGTGCAGCGTTGGCACAGGATGCAGCGCTCGCGGTCCAACAGGACATCGTCGCTGACGGGAATCGGCTTCTGGTAGTGGCGCTTGTTCAGGTCGAAGCGCGTCCCTCCTGGACCGTGGCGCAAGGTGAAGTCCTGCAGGTCGCACTCGCCGCCCTTGTCGCAGATCGGGCAGTCCAGCGGGTGGTTAATCAGCAGAAACTCGAGTATTCCGCGCCGGGCCTTGAGCACTTTATCTGTCTTCGTATGCACCACCATGCCCTCGCTGACAGGTGTTGTACACGAGGTCTGCGGCGGCTTGGGCAGCTTCTCGACCTCGACGAAGCACATGCGGCACGCGCCCAGTGGGGGCATCTTTGGATGATAGCAATAAATAGGAATCTCTATTCCTGCCTGCTGTGCCGCCGCCCATACCATCGTTCCCGGCGGAACTTCGACGGGGATGCCATCGATGGTCAGGTGGATCAGTTCTTCTTTCTTCTCTTCTGGCATATGAATTTCCTTATTCTCGTAGGGACCCGATTATAGCGTTTAATAAATACATTACAGGTAGTATGTACCTGTATTACCTCTCTATGTATTGACCCATCCAATGTAGGGGCGCGGTTCACAAGCCCGCCGCGCTTCCCAGGCCCGTGCGTGGTGGTTGGCAACCGGACGCGGGCTTGTGAACCGCGCCCCTACATCATATTGTAGCGGATTACTGAGGAGCGGCGGGCTTGTAAACCGCGCCCCTACACCATATACCGCGCCTTTGCATGTGAACCGCGAAGGGCTTGTAAACCGCGCCCTACATGTATTACCGCGCGCCTGCTTTGAGCGGAGCGCCTTCGACGGACTCGGTTTCGACACGCGTGCGGCCTGCGCCGACCATGCAGTGACCGTGCGTGACGTGATACTCGAACTCTGCACGGAACAGCTTGATGCCGCTGGTGACACAACTGGTAGCGGCATCGCCCAGGGGGCAGAACGCCTTGCCACTGATGTTATCGCAAACATCCATCAACAGGTCGACATCTCTCATCTTGCCGTGTCCGTGCTCCAGGCGCTCCAGGATCTCGGTCATCCAGTACGTGCCCTCGCGACAGGGGGTGCATTTGCCGCACGACTCGTCGCGGTAGAACTCGCTCATGCGCAGAATTGCGCCCACGATGCAGGTATCCTCGTTCAGGATGATCACGCCGCCGGAGCCAAGCATGGAGCCAGCCGCCGCGATGGCCTCGAAGTCCATGGTGGTGTCAACCTTGTCTGCACCGAGGATAAAGGTCGATGAGCCGCCGGGGATGATCGCCTTCAACGCTCTATCGCCCAGAATGCCGCCGCCGTACTCTTCATCATAGATCAGGGTGCGCAGCGGCGTTCCTAGAGGTAGCTCGTAGTTGCCCGGCTTCTTCACATGGCCGCTCAGGCAGAAGATGCGCGTGCCCTTGCTCTTCTCGGTTCCGAAGCCCGCGTACCAATCGGCACCGCCTGTGACGATAGCGGGAATGGTGAAGAGCGTCTCGCAGTTATTGATGACCGTCGGGCCGCCGTAGAGGCCGACCGCCGCCGGGAATGGCGGCTTCAAGCGAGGATAGCCGCGCCTGCCCTCCAGCGATTCCATCAACGCGCTCTCCTCGCCGCAGATATACGCGCCCGCGCCGCGATGCACGATGATATCCAGGCTATAGTCGCTGCCCATCACATTCTTGCCGAGCAGGCCAGCCGCGTATGCCTCCTGCACGGCACGCTCCACCTGGCGTGCTGCCAGCGCCAACTCGCCGCGCACATAGATAAAGGCGATCCCAACGCGACAGGCGTAGCTAGTGATAATCACGCCCTCAACCAGCTGGTGAGGATTTTTCTCCATCAGCATGCGGTCTTTAAAGGTGCCGGGCTCGCTCTCGTCGGAGTTGCAACACAGGTAGCGCGGCTTATCGTTCTTTGCCAGGAAGCCCCACTTCATGCCCGTGGGGAAGCCAGCGCCTCCACGCCCGCGCAGGCCCGACTTCTTAATTATGTCGACAATATCGTCGGGCTGGTATGCCGTCAGCGCCTTCGCCAGCGCCTCGTAGCCGCCGTTCTGCCGGTAGACATCAATGGTATCGATGCCGGGAACATTCAAATTCTTCGTGACAATCAGTTCTGGCATGTATCTATCCTCTACTGGTTCTTCCGATCCGACCGACTGAGCGTTAGCTAGAGACGTATGTCTCGTTGTCGGTCGGAATATGAATTGGTTGCTTTACTCGCCAGGCGATCGAGTCGTTTCTCGCCCGGCGTCTCCGGCATTCCCGTCATCAGTTCTTTATTCAACTCGTCTATCAGCGCGTCAGCCTTCTCCAGCGTCACATTCTCGACGAATTCGTCATTGACCTGCAGGACCGGTGCTGTGCCACAGGATGCCAGGCATTCGATAGTCTGCAGCGTATAATTCCCGTCCCCGGTCGTCTCACCGCGCTTGACGCCCAGCCGCTCTTCGAAATGTTCGAGCAGCGCGTCGCAATTGCGCAGATAGCAGCCGATACTGGTGCAGACCTTGATGATCTTCTTGCCGGGAGGCTGCTGGTAGTACATTGTATAGAAGGTAGCGACGCTCTCCACGTCGTCCACTGTCAAACCAATCACCTCGGCTACCGCCTGCAGGCCCGCCTGTGTGATATAGCCCTCTTCCTGTTGCGCGATATGCAGAGACGGCATAATGGCCGAACGCGCCACGGGGTAGCGCGCAGCCAGGTTCCGCATACGCTGTTTCGCCTCTTCTGAAATCATCGATCAACCTCACCTAATACAATATCAAGGCTGCCTATAGCTGCAACCACGTCGGAGAGAAAGCTGCCCTCGATCATACGTGGCAGTGCCTGCAGGTTTGCGAACGAAGGCCCGCGCACATGCATCCGATACGGTTTGGCGCTCCCGTCGCTTACCATATAGAAGGCCAGTTCTCCCTTGCCCGATTCGGTACGCACAAAGACCTCGCCCTGCGGCGGACGGTACCCTTCAGTAAAGAATTTGAAGTGATGGATCAGGGCCTCCATGCTGCCAGTGATTTGCCACTTGGGGGGCGCTGTGACCTTTTTATTGTCCACGCGATAATAACCGGTCGGCATGCCATCCAGCGCCTGGCGAATAATCTTCAGGCTCTCTTCCATTTCGAGCATGCGCACCATATACCTATCATATACGTCGCCATTGGTCCCAACAGGAATGTCGAAGTCAAATTGCTCATATCCAGAGTAGGGGAAGGCTTTGCGGATATCCCAGACGAAGCCACTGCCGCGCAGGACTGGTCCGCTGGTCCCAAAAGCGATGGCGTCTTCCTTAGTCAGGATGCAGACGTTCTTTGTGCGCTCCTGCCAAAGCGGATTGTTGGTGAGCAGGTCGTGATACTCCTGCAGGTACGGCGGGAAGTAGTCCAGGAAGGAACGGACCATCGCGTCGAAGCCTGCTGGCACCTCGGCCTGCAGACCGCCGGGACAGATATAGCTCGTCATCATGCGCACGCCGGAGATGTACTCAAAAATGTCCATGATGACCTCGCGCTCGCGGAAGCAGTAGAGGAAGACGCTTTGAGCGCCGAGATCGAGCGCGCTTGAGCCTAAAAAGACCAGATGGCTGGAGATGCGCTGCAGTTCGGCCAGGATGACGCGCACGTATTTGATCTTATCGTTGATCTCATCCTCAATGCCCAGCAGCTTCTCGACCGCCAGAGAATAGGCCAGGTTATTGTTGAGTGGAGTCGTATAATCCATACGATCGGTCAGCACCAGCGCCTGATGGTATGTCTTGGCTTCAGCGGTCTTCTCGATGCCAGTGTGCAGGAAGCCGATATCGGGCACCGCCTTGATGATCGTCTCGCCCTCGATGGTCAGGATCAGGCGCAACACTCCATGCGTGCTGGGGTGCTGAGGACCCATATTGATGGTCATCCTATCACTACTCTGCTCACCGACATCGAGGTCGCTATTGGCAGAGTACTGATATTCTATCTCTTGTTGCTGCATACATGCGTCCTTTTTGATGATGAGGATCGCTAAGTGCCGGAGATATGCTGGCGGCGCTACGATCCTTTCGTTGTACCGGGTTCCTGATTTGGGTTAATGTCAGTACGGCTCTCGTTGAGTTCGCGACCCCCTGCTGTGCGCAACGTCTGCTCGTAGTAGCCGGTCTCCACGCCGGGATCGACGTTGTAGGGAATCTGACCGCCCCAGTGCGGTTCGGGCAGATCGAAGCCCGTCAAGGGATAGTCCTTACGCAAGGGATGCGTCGTCCAGTCCCTGGGCATCAAAATACGTTCCAGGTTGGGGTGCCCGCTAAAGACGATGCCGAACAGGTCGTACACCTCGCGCTCGTACCAGTTCGCGCCCGGCCAGACGCCCGTCACGGTCGGCACCTCGGGATGCTGTTCACGCCGCTGCCCGACCTGTACCTTCAGGCGAATATAACACTGGTTCTCAAGGGAGAGGAGCTGGTAGACAACATCATAGCGCGGTGTACGCTCCGGCCAGTCGACCGCCGTGATCGTCTCCAGATAAGGCAGGTCTTTTTTAAGAAAGGTGCAGACCTCTACCAGGTTCTCCGGCTTGAGCAGAAGCGTCAACTCGTCGCGGTCCGCGAACGTCTCGATAACCGCGTGCGGGAACTTCGTCTTTACAGTCTCCACCGTCGATGCTGCTGTTATGACCATAACAATCTACGTTCCTTTAAACACTAGAAAATAATGCCACCGAACATACTCAGAAATAATGCCACTGATGCATATCACTTCGCAATCACGCCGACATGGCCGGATGGGGGCAAGCCCCATCCCTACTAGAGTTCCTCCGACATGGCCGGATGGGGGCAAGCCCCATCCCTACTAGAGTTCCTCGCCTATGGGGCCGACCAGCTTGAGGCCACTATCCTTCAAGGGATCGGGCGGATTAGGAATGTGCGCGCGGATCTTCCGCTGTAGTTCGTTCAAACCATAAAGCAACATATCAGGTGTTGGAGGACAGCCGGGGACAAAGACATCGACCGGCACAATCTTATCAACGCCTTGCACGATCGCGTAGTTGTTGAAGACACCGCCGCAGGACGCGCAGGCACCCATCGAGATCACCCACTTAGGTTCCGGCATCTGGTCATAGATCTGGCGCAGAATCGGTGCCATCTTCACCGAGCAGCGACCCGCGACGATCATCAGATCGGCCTGGCGCGGCGAGGCACGGAAGACCTCAGCGCCGAAGCGCGCAATGTCGAAGCGATCGGCGCTGGCTGACATCATCTCGATGGCGCAGCAAGCCAGGCCAAAGGTCGCGGGCCACAGCGAAGAGCTGCGGCTCCAGTCCAATATCTTATCGACTTGCGTGGTAAAGATACCGAAATTGCCGTCCTTCTTATGGTCCTGCATAGGTAACGGATGGCGCAGGCGCGGCGTCTGCGTATTGGAGTACGTCTGAACGGGCTCCCACGGATTTTTAACTAGTCCCATGTAAACGCCCCCTTTCGCCATACATAGATATAACCAACGGCCAGAATAGCAAGAAATGTCAATAGCTCGACCAGCCCGGTCACCTGCAGGCTATGGAGCAAAATGGCTAGTGGATAAAAAGAGACAATTTCGATGTCGAACGCAATAAAAAGCATGCCCGTCAAAAGATATTTCACGGGAAAACGATGCGTGGGCGCTTCAATATTTTGAAGGCCACTTTCATAGGGGGCCAGCTTCTCCGGCGACGGCTTCCTCGGTCCGAGGACGGCGGTGACGCCCATCACGACGATACCGAAGAGAATGGCCAGGCCCACCAATATAAAAACGGGGAGTGTGTTGCCCATTGTTGGGGTCCTTCATTTCTCTCTATATGCGAGCCTCCCATGCGCCTTTACACGCACAAGAGCTAGTGTCAAAAGTACACTTCCTCAGTTTGTATCGTAGCACAGCGAGGCAAGAGTGTCAAATTGCGCGTACTGTTATCCTGCTCGATAAGCAACGCTCAATCCCTTCCCTACCGGCACAACTATATGTTCAAAAGCGGGCAGAGCGTTGATGGCTGCCAGGTAGCCAGCGATCTCGTCAGGGTGCGAGAGGACGTTGTCGGCGAACACAAAAACGTCGGGTGTCAGCTTTGGAAGGAGCAGTTCGAGCTGCCGGGGCGCGCTCCAACGGTCGGCGTCGAAGAAGACGCAATCGAACGGCCCCGGAAAGTTTGCTACAATGCTGGTCGCGTCGCCGTGAAAGAGGTCGACGTGCTCGCGCAACTGGGCACGGCGCAGGTTCGCGTCGGCTTGCATTTGTTTCTGTTCGTCGCGATCAATGCTAATGACGCGACCGCCCGCAGCGCGCACGGACTCCGCTAGCCAGATCGTGCTATAGCCATTCGAAGTTCCGATCTCCAGCACCCGCTTGCGGCGACTGCCGCGCACCAGCATGCTTATCAAGCGGGCGGTATCCGGCTCCAGGTTGAGCATCTTCTTGCCACGCTCCTGCTCCCGCGCATCGTTGGCCTGGCCCGCCTCGTACAACTCAGCAAGCAGTGCCTGAATATGCTTCTCCATCTATCGTTTCTCCTCTCACCTTATAGCAATTTCTCACAATGGTATTTACAAATTCTACCACTATTTTCCTGGCCCATGAGTCATGCTTGCAGGCCATTTACCCACTAAGACGAGGACGAACGTCGTATACTTATACAGTAAAATAAGCAGTGTACTCTCATCAATAAAAGTGAGAAATATTGCGAGGATGGATAGGAATGAAATCACATATTTTAATCATTGATGACGATCAATCTATTTTAGAAATGATGCGCCTGGTCCTGGAGGAAGAGGGGGGCTATCGCGTGACCACGGCTGAGAACACTTTTGAGGATGTGGACGATGTCGAGCGCCTTCAGCCAGACCTCATTCTTTTAGACTTTCTCCTGCAAGGTCGGAATACGGGATGGAACTTCTTGCAGAAGCTGAGATTGCATCGTCCCACCAAAGACATTCCCATAGTACTCTGTACGGCGGCGCTCTCCGATGTGAAGGAGCAGGAGCCCATTTTGATACAAAAGGGCATTCCTATTTTGTATAAGCCTTTCGATGTCGATGAATTACTGCACATCGTGGACCAGATTCTCTCTTCCCCTCACAAGTCATAATGCCAGGGACTTGCCGTAGCGCGCGAAATCCGCTAGACTCTTCTGAGAATACTAGAAGCAATTGCTAGCAGGAGAGAAAGCTATGGAAACTTCATATACGGGGCCACAGCCGGGATCGCAGGAGCAGGTGAGCGCGATTCTCGCCGTGTTGGCCGTGCCCTATCCAGAGGCGCGCTACGATCTCAACTTCTCGACGCCGTTGGAGCTGTTCGTGGCAACGCAGCTCGCCGCGCAATGCACCGATGAGCGCGTCAATGCCGTGACGAAAAGCCTTTTTCAGAAGTATCGCAGCGTCGAGGATTACGCAAATGTGAGCCAGGAGGAGTTCGAGCAGGATATCAAGCCGACGGGCTTTTATCGCAATAAGGCGAAAAACATTCGCGCCGCCTGCCAGCATCTATTGGCCCACCACAACGGCGAGGTTCCGCGCACAATGGAGGAGATGGTCAAGCTGCCAGGCGTGGCGCGCAAGACGGCCAATGTGATCCTGGGCAACGCGTTCGGCATTAGCGTGGGCTTTATCGTCGATACGCACGTTGGTCGCCTGGCGCGCCGCTTCGGTTGGACGCAGCAGGAGGATGCCGTGCGCGTGGAGCAGGAGCTGATGCGCCTCGTGCCACAAGAAGAATGGCTGACGACGGCCCATAGAATGATCTATCACGGTCGCGCGCTCTGTGTTGCGCGCAGTCCGCGCTGCCCGCAATGTCCTCTGGCACCGCTCTGCCCATCGGCGGTGATTCCGTAGTAGCTATGTTGTGACAAAAGTCGCTGCCCTCTTTCTAGTATCTGGGTTACGCTCCCTCTAGACCACTTTCCTCGCTCGTGCGCGGAAGCGAGCGAGCTTACAATGGAGGGATTTATCATGGATACAATAATGAGGGAAAGAACCACAGCGCTCATCTCCGAAGCGTTACGTCACGTCTATGATCCTGAGCTCGGTGTCAATGTCATTGACCTGGGCCTGATCTACGGTGTGGATGTAAACGAACAAGGGCATGTCACTATCGATATGACGCTCACTACGCCCGGCTGCCCTATGCATGAAGCGCTCAGTGAGGGAGTGGGGGCAGCATTACAGCAGATACCGGGGATTTCCAGTGGCGAGATTCGCTTGCTATGGGAGCCGCCCTGGGACCCATCGTATATGACCGAGGAGGGTCGCCGCCTGCTTGGCTTTGCGTGAAGTGGAAGCACCTTTTGAGTGTTCCCATAGCACAAAGGAGCACTCGCTGCACAGCGAGCGCCCCACGCGGTTAGGTACCCTTTTGTATGGAGAGATGGCGTATTACACCGCATACATTGATTGCGGCAAGAACCAGACCGATCCCCAGCAGTCCGCTAGCGATTTGCGCGGGCAGAACCCACGCAAAGAGCACTGAGAAGAGCGTGCCTGCCAATCCAACGTTGATCAGCCACCAGCTCCCCCATGCCCAGCGTTCATGGACCAGTTCGCGCATGAGCGGGACCTTCTGGCGTCCCACCAATGCGCCGTAGCGGCTCTGCCAGACAAGGAACGGTACGATTTTATAGAGATACCCCACCGTGCTTTGTCCTAACCAACCAACGAGCGTGGCCAGACCGAGCGCGAGCAGCAGCGTTGGCTGTCGCCATCCCATAAGGGCAGCCATTATTCCGACCGGAGTAACCAGGGAGAAATAGACCACTGCCGCCATACTGTGATATTGCGTCACATCAAGCATTTTGCGACGGCGCATACGTAGCATACGCTGGAAATCATAGGCAAAGAGCCAGGCCGCCGCTACCAGCATTCCTCCTCCTAGTACGATCAAGGGGAACCAGGCGGCGATGAAGCCGAGGGCCAGAACTCCTATGCTCGTATTCAAGAGAACAAAGATAAGACGCCCCAGCCGATCGTTATGTCCATGGACTATTGCGAACATGCGCACAAGGGTATAGGATACGCCTATGAGGATATTGCTGAGCCAGCCGACAATACCCAGGGTAAGATGTACCGGCAGTATCTGCTCCTGCAAGGTGCCAAGGAAGCCGAACTCCAGGTTGAGCGCCATCGTCAGTCCCAGGCAGACGACAAGGCACAACGCTACGATGGACGCGCCAAGAAACAGCACGGTCAGGGGA
>JALYTQ010000269.1 GCA_030854195.1 Chloroflexota bacterium | reverse complement strand
TACCCGTAAGCGTAGTTCCATTGCTAGCTCTAAGAGCATGCGCGCATCCTCTTTTTCCATTACGCCGGAGGGAAAAATGAGCTTGGTTAAGCCTGAAAAGGTGCGGTTGATGCTGCGCATGTCGCGAGCGCTCCATTGTCCCAGGGGAGCCTCAAACCAGCGCTCCCATAACATTCCGTAGTTGCCGATGCGCCGTAGTTCGCGGTGGAATAGTTCGCTGGTATAGTCGAGGATGAAGCCTACATGCGAGGTGAACATATCCTGGGTGAGCTTTGGTAGCTCCCAACCGGGCAGGTATGCTATCAACGAGGCGATAGAGCGCTGCATCGCTATCTTCAATCCCGATGTCCAGCGCCCGTTCGTCGCGCTTGATTCCCCTCATTTCGATGGCAAAGTACTTGACGTCGGCTCGTTTCTACCAGATCGTCCGGCACAGGCGATGTTTACGCTCTATCATAATGGATTGCGCGGCTGTGCCTTTGGCAGCATCGAGAGTCGCACGCAGTGGATGACATTTCCAGGCGGCGCGACAACATTGCGTTTTGCCCTGATGCCGGAGGGAACGGCCCCCGAGATCGGCCCGTCGCGTATGCAGGTTCCGCTGGTCTTTCATGTAGATCAGCTGCAACATAATACAGAATATACTGCTGAACTGCTCGTTCGCATGGAAAACCAGGAGCGACCAACTGAAAAAATCCTGTCCATCGTGATCCATCTCGCCGCGCTCCCTCCCCGCGTCTGGTTTGAACCGGCAGCGACCATAGACGCACCCCTGCGCGTCGGCGCTAAGCGCAAGGGTGAACCTGTGAGCACTGTCGTTACGCCGCGTAACAAAGGCGACGAAAAGCTGGTTCCTCTTGTGGGCAAGATTATTCCCACTGATAAGGCCGCCAGCGCGTCACCCGAGAAGTTCCACACCAATCAACCAATTACCTTGACGATTGACACCAGCGGCAGACCGTATGGTAGTGTCTACAATGTCGTTTATAAGATCGACTATCGCCAGGTTCCAGGAGCCGAGGGGCCCGATACTATCTATGTTCAGGGCACTCTTCTCCCTACTATGTGGCAGAGCATGCTGCGTACAAAAAGTTTTGGCAATAGATTCGTCGCGGGCGGTATTCTAGGCGTTATCAGCTTCCTGGCCCTGGGTGGTCTGGACGATTTCTTGACGCTCAACTTCCCATCCGCGTGGTATCTCCTCTTGCTGGTTGGGCTAACACAATTAAGCGTGCAACCCATTATCGCTCATGCTCAGCAAGCAGGAAAAGTTAAGGCAGAGAAGGTAAAAGTTCCTCCTCTATCCTGGGGACTTCCGCTAGGAGTCGGCCTGCTTCTGGCATTTGTATGTGTACTCGTACACAATGCGACTATTGCCACTGGCCTGGGAGGGATGGTAGGAATACTCGTTGGCACAGCTTCAGGCTTTCTTCTGGATGCTGGCACGACGAAAAAATCGATAGCTAATAATGATATGAGCACTGAAGGAAGTAGTGAACACTAGCAGATGCTACTCGCTGCTTCCCTCTACAAATGTTCATGTGAGGCCACAGAGGATATCATCGACTTCTCAATTGGATCGTCCATGTAGCAACGGTGTAGCAACGTCGGCGACACGCCACGAAAATGGCGAACACACGCGAATGGTGAAACGGCTCCGCAAGTACGCCGAGGCACACCGCGAATCCCGGCGGACGAGCGGAATCGAATCCTGTTCCCGCTACTGTTCTTTAGAAAGAGACGCCTGAAGCTAGTTGAGAAGCGGCTTCAGGCGTCTCTTTTTCGTTGAAAATCGGCGTTGTGTAGCAACACGCTCGGTTAATCATCCTCGTTCTCAATGCTGTCATCTCCTCCCTCTGATTGAGCCCTATCTCTGGCTTGACATTACTATTGTAATCGATTACAATAGTAATGTAGGAGTAAGGATAAAAGAGCGTAGGATAAATGCGTTTAAAGCGATTGCGATACGAAATATAGATAGCTCTAATTGATTGCAATACGCCTGTTGGTAGTAGAATTTCGGCGCAGCTAATGTGAAAAGTGGTTGTAAATAGTAATAGGAGGAAATACATGGTTGTCTTATTGACGTTTTTAATGATGATGTCTCTTCTTATCGGTGGAATGTTTTTTCATCTGCACTTATATAAACATGGCGCAATTCGTCCTTCATCTAGTGGCGAAGAGAGCCTCAATATTGATAACCAGATCAAGTTACTGGTGTTGCAAAAGTCGCGCTGAAAGCTACACCGAAATACTTCCTTCTAAGTGAAGTGTTAAGGTGTAGAGGAAAAAGTATTGACAATTGCTGGCAAGTTTGATATCCTATTATCCGTTGCAGCAAGGAGTGTCCGCCTTGCTGCACGAGGCGGCGTAGCTCAGTCGGTAGAGCAAGGGACTCATAAGCCCTGTGTCACAGGTTCGATTCCTGTCGCCGCTACTCCATAGATCCTCGATCAGCTGAAAACGCTGATCGAGGACTTTTTTTATTGTGACAGGCGTCGTAGCCAGTTCCACATCGAGCGTCCTCCCTGGGGCGCTGTCCCCAACTCGCGCCGTTCCAGACGGAACTCCGCTTCCAGCAGGCGGTCGAGCTCTTCAGGCGTACAGCCATGAGGGCGATCGCGATTGCTATCAGGGAAGTGGGCGTAGAGGAGAAATAGCGCCCCCGGCATGACCTGCTGCGCGACCGCCCGCGCATAGTCGGCGCGCAATGTCGGCGGAACTCCGTTCAAGCAGCCCAGGTCGAGCATGAGCGTATAGCGCTCCTCAGGAGCGGGCAACTGCGTGACATCCGCTTGCTTGAAGCTGACGCTTCCACCGACGCGTGCAATCTCGTCGGCCAGTGCTGCGGCCTTCTGCCTGGCCCGCTCGATGGCGAGGGGCGCGAAGTCGACGCCGACCGTCTGCCATCCCAGTTGCGCCAGCGTCAGACAGTTCGTGCCCGTCCCACAGCCAATATCCAGCATGCGTCCAGGTACTAACGCGTCTGGTCCCGTGACCGCCGCGAGCAGTTCTGGCGGACTGATCCCCGAGTCCCAGGGCATGTTGCCGCTGCGATAATGCTCGTTAAAGCTCTCTTGTACCTCATTGTCAAAGGCCATTGTTGTTCTCCTTCGTTCCCGACAGTTCTTGTTAAAAGAGTATCACAAGATCTCCAGCAATGCTCTTTTATAACTGTGCTATAGTGATGACGGTGCATTTGTCGCACCGCTACACAATCTTATAGGAACTGAAAGGAAACAGTCACCATGCAACGAAGAACGCTTCTGTTCTTCCTGATCGTCGTTGTGCTGGCCCTGGGGGCCGCGTACATCGACCTCTGGCCCAATGCCAATAGCCAGGGCCAGAGCTTTCACGGGCTCAACAACCCGTTCACCCTTAAACAAGGACTCGACCTGCAAGGAGGCATAAGCGTCCTGCTGCTTCCTGATCCCAGCAAGCATTACGATCCCGCGACCATCAACAGTTCCATAGGCGACGTGCGCAACCAGATCGAGCAGCGCGTTAATGGCCTGGTGGGCAGCGGCATCGGCATCGGCGATCAGTCGGTGCGTATCAAGACGGTCAACGGTATTCAGGGCATCTACGTGGAGATACCCGGCCTGAATAGCGGCGACCAGAACGCCATCATCGACACCCTACGCAAAACGGGGAACCTCGAATTCTGGAATACGGGGCCAGATCATATACCTATAGGTACTAAATTCGATGTGTCCGCGTATGCAACCTACAATCCCCAGGGAAAAGCTCCCTTCACAGGCAACGATCTCGATCCTCAGCAGATCTACGAAGCCCCTGATCCACAGGCCGGTTATCCGGTAATCCATTTCGCAATGCGCAACGCGAAACTGCAGGACTTCGCCTCCTACACCCAACAAAACACAGGTTCCATGCTCACCGTCACCCTCGACAAGGTCGTCATCGAATCCGCCCAGATCACAGGTCCCATCAACGGCCCAGGCATCATCGACAGCAAGGGCCAGATCGGACTCGCCCAGGCGCAACAGATCGCCACCGTGCTGCGTTACGGCTCGCTCCCCATCGCCCTCAACGTCGCCAGCTCGGAGACGATAGGCCCATCGCTCGGTCAAGACTCGCTTGTTCGCTGCGAAGTCGCGGGCGTCATCGGTATGTGTGCGGTGATGTTCTTTATGCTCATCTACTACCGTCTGCCTGGCTTATTGGCAGATATCGCCCTGCTACTCTACGCGCTCTTCAACCTGGCGATCTTCAAAGTGATCGGGGTCAACCTGACGCTGCCCGGTATCGCTGGCTTTATCCTCTCGATCGGCATGGCGGTTGACGCCAACGTGCTGATCTTCGAGCGTATGAAGGAAGAGTTGCGCGCTGGCAGAGCGCTCGCGGACGCCATCGAGATCGGCTGGAAGCGCGCGTGGTCCTCCATTCGCGATTCTAACGTCGCCTCGCTGATCATCTGCAGCGTGCTCTACTACTTCGGCAGCAACGGTGCCAGCGTCATTCAGGGCTTTGCCACCACGCTTGCCCTCGGCGTCGCCATAAGCATGTTTACCGCCATCGTCGTTACGCGCACGTTCCTTACGCTGCTGCTCGCGACGAGCAAGGGCCAGCATCCCCACCTCTTCGGCATGGCGCTGGATGTTGGCGGGAAGTAGGATGTATGGTGCAGGCGTGAAGTCGCCTGTAGCATTCTAGCTTTGACGATCGGGCATCGCCGTAGTAGAGAGCGACCCATGCGCGGTGGATGAGCCACCTGGGAAGTGTTTCTACGCACGGTGATGCCCGAGCTGATTTTCTTTCATATGAAGAGGGTTATAAAGTTGACTAATAATACAAAACAAATGTTATCTCAGTTTCTCAAACATGCGCATACAGTATTTATTCAGCGCCTTTTCTCCACAAACGCCTATCCCCAGGGAAAGTTTAACTTTCTCTTAACTAATCCATAAAGCATGGTTAATTTTACAGTGTTACCATACGACTGAAAACAAAACGCAAGCGTAAACGAACAGGCTCTGTATCTGTGATCCTTCACGCGCTTACCCAAATTTTGCATTGGAGAGTTAGGAGCATTTATGTTGAAACAATGGCGCATCGGACTCATTTTGATGGTCGTGATGGCATTTGGCATTCTTATTTCTGCCTGCGGCGGTAGTAGCGGCAGTGGCAGCAGCAGCAGCTTGAAGCCCAGCAGTGGCTCCAGCAGCACTCCAACCACCCTCGGCACACCCGGTTCTTTCAATTGTGTGTCGGGCAGCATAACAGCCGCTGGTTCAACGGCCCTGCAGCCGCTGGTCTCAGCCGTTGCCAAGCAGTACGAGTCAAAGTGCAGCGGTGCATCGATCACGGTTAATCTGGGAGGTAGCGGCACCGGTCTGGCGAACGCCGAAAACGGTAGTGTTGACATCGGCAGCTCCGACATCTTCGCGAAATCCGGCCAGGAAGACCTTGTTGATCACCAGGTTGCGGTCGTCGTCTTCAATCTTATCCTCAACAGCAAAGTTACCGGTGTCACCAACCTCACCACCGCTCAGCTCAAGCAGATCTACAGCGGCCAGGCGACGAACTGGAGTCAGTTTGGCGGACCCAGCCTGCCAATCGTCGTGGTGAGCCGCCCGACCAGCTCGGGCACCCGCGCGACCTTCCAGAAGTACGTCCTTGGCACCGTTGAGTCCATCACTGGCCCCTCGAACCTCACTACTGATAGCACCGGTACCGTGGTGAAGAACGTAGAGCAGACGGCGGGAGCGATCGGTTATGCAGCCTCAGCACCGGCCAAAAAGTCGGGTCTAACGGTCCTGAAGATCGATAACGTTGAAGCAACCAACGACAATGTGAAGAACAATACCTACAAGTTCTGGAACATTGAGCACATGTATACCAAGGGCAAACCGAAAGACCTTGCTCAGGCGCTCATCGACTACATGACCAGCCCTGATGTCAAAGACCTCGTTCAGTCGCTCGGCTTCATTGCGATCACTGACATGCCACAGAACGCTATTCAGACGCACCAGGTGCATTAACAACGCCTCGAAATGGTGGAATAGGTGTGGGGAGAGGTACGAGAGATCGTGCCTCTCCCGCATGCATCTTCTGGGAAGGAGATCGTTTGTGCAAGTACAGCAACAGTCCTCGGGAGGGACCTACTTTGCTGATCGAGCCGCGCGCGTCATTTTTCTGATCTGCGCTATACTCATCGTTATCGTCATTGCCGGAGTGTTTATCTTCATCGGCCTGAACGCTTTCAAGGTGTTTGGAGAAGGCGCTAACTTAAAAGACTTTCTCTTCAGTACGAACTGGGACCCGACCGGGAATGGTGATGTCAATGGCAATCCCTCGTTCGGTGCGGGTGGACTCATTCTCGGCTCGATAGTTGTCACGCTCTTCTCAGTTATCATCGCAACGCCACTCGCCTTTGGCATGGCGCTCTTTTTTACCGAGGTGAGTTCTAACTGGCTGGGCAATCTGCTGCGACCCCTCATCGAGGTTTTTACAGGTATGCCCTCCGTCGTCATCGGCTTTTTTGGCCTGGTTATCATCGTTCCATCCTTACAGCGTCTGGTAGGTGGTTTCACGGGCAATCATCAGACCGCTGGCAATGGCTGGGGCGCGGCCATCCTGGTGCTCGTTATCATGATCCTGCCGACGATCATCAGTATCTCGATCGACGCCCTGCGTTCCGTGCCGACCAGCGTGCGCGAGGCGAGCCTGGCCCTGGGCTCGACGCGTTGGCAGATGATGACTCGCGCGGTGCTTCCCGCCGCCACTACCGGTTTAGCCACCGCGGTTGCGCTGGGCATGGCACGCGCTATCGGCGAGACGCTCGCCGTAGCCCTGGTGCTCAACGGAAGCAGGCTCCCTTCGTTTAGACCGATCCTGAATCTCTTTTTCCAACCAAATGTGAACATCACCCAATATATCGCGATCGACTTTGGAGAAGCCACCGGGCCGGGACGCGACGCCTACTTCACGCTGGCCTTCTTCCTACTGGTGATATCCTTCCTGTTCGTGTG
>JALYTQ010000268.1 GCA_030854195.1 Chloroflexota bacterium | reverse complement strand
TAGTTAAATCGACACGTGTATCCCAGGCAAACTCCTTTTTGACTCTGTCTTCGCCAAAGTGGCCCATACACCTTGCTAATTCCTTATCTGCCACTATTTTTGAAATGGCCAACGCTAATGCATAACTATCATTTGAAGGTACAAGAAAGCCATCGATTCCATCTCTGATAATCTCAGGAATTCCACCTATGTTTGTCCCAATCACTGGAGTCTGACATGCCATCGCCTCAATAAGCACCATTCCAAAGCTTTCTACATCGGCAAGAGATGGAAGAACGACAACGCTTGCTCTCTGCATCTCTTCGACAAGATCTTTCCCATGTTTCATTCCAACAGAAACAACTCTCTCCTCTAAAAAATCGCATTTTTCTCCAATAATACATAATCTGGCTCCAGGTAGTGCTTTTATAGCATCCAGCAAACAATAGAGGCCTTTCATTCTATACATATTTTTATACCGACAAATAAATAGGACTAGATTTTTCTCTCTCTCGATCACTGGATCAGATTTAAATAAAGCAGTATCTACCCCTGGATGAATGACAATACTTTTGAACGCATATTTTTTTAAGATAGTATTTTTCACAAAGCTGGAAGCACAAATTATTTTGGTTGCCTTCCTGACTGTATGAGGAAGAATAAACTTTTCGTATAAAAAAATGATAATATCTAGCCATAACATCTTCTTCACCATTGTTCCTGAATGATATGTTAAGACGAAGGGAATGTTTCCAGCGAGAAATGCTGTCAAATCGCCGATAAAAGGAACAGGTTGGTGAGAATTAATGATATTGGGTTTTTCCGCACGAATAATTCTCTTTAGCGCAAAATACCATAGTGGATTAAGCGGTGTATTTTCAATTCTTAGCATGATCGGTAAGCGGTACACTTTCATCCCACAGTAGTTTTCGATAATTTGCCTCTTTCCTTTTTGATTGGACGTAACTACAACTACCTCGTAGTCACAAGTTTGTGTGAGACCCTGCGCAATATTGAAGGCATAGGTCTCTACACCTCCTAGATGTGGTGGGAAGTAAGGGGTAACAAAGAGTAATTTAATCTTATTAACTTTCATACTAAGTCCCCATTGTTGACATAAGCAACATCAGCCCGATTTGAGAGATATTCAAGAACGGCTTCTAAGTTTTTCCACTCTTTGCACTTATCGACTTCCCAGGAATGGCCCCATAAGTGAAATGTACCGCCATTTTCTAAAGTCTGATCAAAGAAGTGTCGCGCAAGTACTTGCCATTGTATTGTTCGATATTTCGGCAATCGTATTACATCTGATAAATGGGTATACACATGAACAGTTGTAGGGAGTGCATCGTACTCCTTGGAAGCCTCTATCGAAAAGCGCTTTGTTGTTCTGGCTACTCTAAACCCTAGATCCAGCACAGCCTTTTGAACCTGTTCGGTATACACTCCATACGGATATGCAAACGATTGGAGTTTCTTCCTTACTATGTGTTCCAACATATCCTTGCCAGCTTTGATATTATCAACAGCACGATCTAGAGGAACTTGAGCTAAATTGGGATGATGAAGGGTATGTCCTCCAATTTCAAAGCTTTCACTGAGAAATTGAATTTCTTGCGCTGAAAGTAAATCTTCTTTAGAGAACTCCCTGTTCGCTGGCGACACATAAAACGTCGCCGGAATGTTATACTTTTGGAGCAAGCCTGCTAATTTTATATCCAGTTTATGTCCATCATCCCAGCTAGTTGTTACGATTTTTTTCATTCCTGGTACTACCTCTTTTTCAAATCTTTGTGGTTTCTTTCGTGCCAACTAAGACTGTTTTTTCTGTAGCATTGGTTTCAACATTCAAAGTAATTGGATGATCACTCTCCAATTTGCCAGGCGACCCTTGCTGCGCAGACCAGAATAAATTTTGGAAAAGGGTAAACAGTATCTTAAACCCATCATTGATAGACTCAAGCTTCGTTTCACCTTCGCGTATCCTGTAGGTAATAGGTACGGAGTAGACAGAAAAATTCAGTTTAACCATTTTAGAGACCATTTCCATTTCAATGTTAAACCCATCTGATTTTAAATGATCTCTCATCTTCTCGATAACATCTACTCGCCAGGCAAAATAGCCACTCAAAACATCAGTGATATTAGCACCATAAAAACACCTTACTAAAAAGGTATACATCCAATTTGCCAGGCGGTTTTGTGCCTTAAAGGCATTTTGCGTAACTTTTCCACCAAGGCGTGAGCCTATAACGGCATCACAAAAATCATTTGCGATGGGTTCTATCAGTCTCAGCATTTCTTTGGGATCGTATGTGCTATCACCATCTAGCATTACGACATATCCTGCATCGCTCCCAATGCAATCGAACGCTCTGCGTATTGCATTGCCTTTGCCCTTTGCTGGTTCGAAAATAACATAAGCCCCCTTGCTCTCCGCAATTTCGCTGGTCCGATCAGAAGAGTTGTTGTCGATAACAATAACCTTTGATTCGAAGCCATATTTTTCTAAGGTATAATGCGGAATTTCGTCGAGTACTTTTGCTATGCCTTGCTCCTCGTTGTGGCACGGTATCAAGATAGTAACTTTTTCCTTCCCCATTTCAGTCATGCCCCTTCAGGAATCTAACATCCTCTGATCATTATTCCGGGTTGTCCTCTGCTTCATCTTCTTCCTCCTTGCCTTGCTTTCAGAATCGGCGGCGTGCTTCGTGTCATTAGCAATCACAGATCCTCCTAGACGTACTGGTAGTCGGTTGTCTCAAGGTTATGGATAAAGAAGGCAAAACTCAAAGTAGCAAAATATATGCGCAGTCAAAATACTCTGTATCCCATCCAATCATCGAAAATTCACTTTCGTTATGAAGGATATATCATATGCTGATTTTTGTCAACAGTTATATCCAAAAATTCTATCTCGGATTGAAAAAAGGTTAGTTGGAATATATGAATATAAAGTAACTAAATCTATCAATAAATGATGTTGAGGGCAGTACAGGCTATGTTTATCTCATTTCCTTCTCATTTTTCATAAGAAATTACAGGCGCATTATCGGAGGTGTCCGTCATCTTTTTGCAACCAGCCTGGGGCGGCGGATAGGAGTGCGTTTCCAAATGTGGCGGGCTGAAACCAGGCAAGGTCGCAGCGTTAGAGCAGACGACCCAGCAGGTAAAAGAGGCGGTCAATATCATCAGTAGTATTGTACAGATGCGGTGAGATGCGAATAGAGTTACCACGTACACTCACAAACACATTGGACTGTGCTAACTCCATTGTAAGTTGGACTGGTAGCTCTGAAGAATACCGCAAACCAATCAGATGACCTACCCGATGATGCGCGGGTACTGTTTGAAATCCCAGAGCTCTTGCTTTGTGTTCAATCTGTGCAGTTAACTCCTGTAGAGTTGCGCTGATCCTGGGAACTCCCCATTGAAGAACCTGCTTCATAGCCGCAATAGCCATAGGGAGTAAAATGAAATTCCTGTGCTCTCCCACATCTACTCCTACAAGATCTGGATGACACAAGTACCTTAACGCACAAAATTCAGCGCCCGCTTCAAATGCTCCAGCGAAGTATTGCCCCCTGAGCACACAATACCGACCTTCTTCTCTTTTAGAGCGGCGCGTAAGCGGTAGGCGGCGGCAAGCGACGAGGCTCCGGCGGCCTCGACAAGGGTGTGCGCCCTTTCAATCATCCACACCATCGCCTGCATGATTTCTTCGTCGCTGACCAGGATAAAATCGTCAAGGCGCTCCTGCATAATGGCCTGGGGCAGTTCGAAGGCCGTACCAGTCGCCAATCCTTCGGCAAAGGTGCGGTTCTGCGCGGGAACAAGGCGATGCTGATGCCAGCTCTCGAAGGCAGATGGGGATAACAGGGACTGGACGCCGATAACGCGGGTGGCGGGACTGAGCGTATCGACCACGATGCTCGCGCCCGCCGCGCCGCTACCGCCGCCAATGGGGACGATGATGGTATCCAGTCCAGGCTCATCCTCCAGCATCTCCAGCGCGGCGGTGGCGACTCCGGCGATCAGCAATGGCTCGTCGCCGGAATGGATGTAGCGGTAGCCATGCTCCTGCGCCAGCGCCTCGCAATATTCCTTGGCTTCGTCGTAGGTGGCACCGTGCATAATCACCTCGGAACCCATGCCGCGCATGGCAGCTACTTTGCCAGGATTCGCGCCCTCCGGCACCACGATACGCGCCGTGACGCCAAACAGGCGAGCCGCGTAAGAGACCGATTGCCCATGATTGCCCGTCGAGGCCGCAATGACGCCACGCGCACGCTCCTCCTGACTGAGCTGGGAGATAAGATTGATGCCACCACGCACCTTGAAGGCTCCGACCGGCTGATAGTTCTCGTGCTTAATATACACACTGGTCCCTATGAGTTCATTGATAGCGGGATAGCTATACATGGGTGTGCGCGCCAGATAGGGACGAATACGGCGTCGAGCCTCAAGCACATCATGAAAATTCGGTGTCTGCATCGCCTGAATACCTTTCCAAAAGAGAGTAGCAAGAACTGATTGTATCTATGGTACCACTTCTACCCCAATCTGCGAATATCGAGGACGAGCAGGGCGATTACCGCTAAGATGATGTTGGCGATACTGGCGACAAGAAAAACGCGGGCGCATAAGATTTTACGCGCCCGGTCAAAAGGATTTTCACGAGAAGTCAGGAAAGAGACCTGAAGAGCTAGCGGGAGAACTTATGGTATACCTTCATCACTGCAAGATACCAGTGGTGTTGGTGCTGCGCGCCAGGCGCGTTAAGCCCGACGCGAGGCGCAACGCGATATTGACGGAGCCTAACGATTGCATCCACAGAGGTCGCTTGCTCGGTTCGGCATCGTCTATCCGCTGCTGAATCTGCTTGCGAGCGCGCAACAAACTACCCTCTATACTAGCGATCTGCGGGTAATACTGATTGATGTCGATCTTTTGCTTCTCCGCGTAGGTATAGAGCTGTTGCAGGGCGGTCTCGCAGGTATCAGCGTATTTGACCAGATCTTCTACCGAGTCGTCGGCGATATTGGCCTGAAAGGACCTTGCCTGCCCAGTAAGTCTGATAACCGACCGCGAAAATGGATCAATCATATCTACCCTCGTTTCTCTCGCCTGAGTACTTTTCTCCCATATCGTCTCCGCAAGAGCATATTTGGAGCATAGCGTCCCCTGAAGCACTTTTGCTCTCCTTTAGAGTATACCATATGCGCGCTGAAATTGGCATACGTGTGGCACACGCTGGCACATATTCCCTATTGATTGACAATCTATCTCTATATTCGTATACTCAACTATGGGTATGCAGACGCATCAAGGGACATGTTTTATCTATATAATGTGCAATATTATGAGAAGGTGAGCAAGCGATGGCGGTGGACCCTATCTCCCTGGCGATTGTCTTCCTCGTCAAGAGCGCCTCGTCGTGGCTGCCTGCGCTCGGCGAGACGCTGCTGAACTCCGATGTCGAAGCGGGCCAGAAATCGCTCTTCGGCTGGTTCCTGCGCTGGCATAAGAGACACGAACAGGTACTTCATCTCCAGCAAGCGTTGGGAAAGGCCGCGGTGCGCGGTGTGAGCAGCTTTCGCACGCCGCTTGAACGCGATCAGTTCCGCGATATCCTTTCAGTCCTGGCACAACCAGGTTTTCATAACGAGGAACTGCGCCGCGAAGCCCTGCGCCTCTTTACGCTCTCTGACGCTCCCGATCTGCAGACTCTCTCGGATATCTACAATCGCGCCCGCCGCGTCCAGACGCTCGCGCAGCCCCAGCCATCCGTAATAGTGGACGCAACGCCCTACTTGTCGGCCTTCTTTTCCGCACTCTTCAATGAGCTATACAACGACGAAATGTTTGGCGACCAGGTGCGCCAGGTGCTGGATGCCCGCGCGGCAAAGACGACGCAGGAGCGCCTGCCACAGATCGCCGAGGGTATCCAGGATCTGGCGGCGAGCGTACGACAGCTTCTCCAGACGATGGCGCCCGATTATACAACTCAGCAGTTCGAGCAAGATGTCACGACGTATCTCTCTTATGTCGAGCGAACCTATGATTCGCTGAAGCTGCCACGCGTCATCCCCGAGGAGCTGGGCGACCAGGACGCCGAACTGGAGGCGATCTTTGTGCCGCAACATATTCTGCTAATCGACGTAGCGCAGAGCAGGAAGCAGGTATACGATTCAGTTACCAGCCTGCTCCAGAGCTCGCCCTACGTCATCCTGCTTGGCGGACCAGGGACGGGTAAATCGACGGTGACGCGCTACCTGGCGTGGAGCCACGCGACGGCACGCCTCCTGCATCGCGCGACTGGCAACCTCTCGCTGCTGCCCGGCAGGCCAATACCGTTGCGCATTGAGCTGCACGACTTCTCCGAGATCAGTGTACAACAGCCTGATATCAGCTTCTTCTCCTACATGACCGAGATCGTACTGGCGCGAATGAATATTCAAGTCGCTCCCCAGATGTTCGACGTTCTGCTCAAACAGAACGCGCTGCTCTTCCTGTTCGATGGACTTGATGAGGTGGTGGACGCGGAGGAGCGCCGCCGCTTGATCGACGCAATCGAGGAGGTCGCCCAGCGCTACCGGGGCAACAGCATCCTGGTCACATCGCGTCCGGTCGGCTACGAACTGTTCGGTTTCTCGACGCGCTGGTTCACGCATGGAACGCTGCAAGAGTTCGACGATGAGCAGATCCGCCTGTTCCTCAGCCGCTGGTATACCTATGTACTGCGCCTCTCGCCGCTTCCTTACGACGATCAGAAGGAGCTTGAGTCCCTCTACGAGACGCTCAGGGGCAATCCACGCCTGCACACACTGGCTAGAAATCCATTGCTGCTAACGATCATCACGACGCTGCACCGCACCGAACGACTCCCCGACAGGCGCGTACACGTCTACGACCGCTGCGCCGATCTGCTGCTGGATACGTGGGCACGTCGGCGTGGGACGAATGGACGCTGGCAGGGGATGCAGATGACGCGGGACGTACAGCGCGCCTGCATTGCAC
>JALYTQ010000458.1 GCA_030854195.1 Chloroflexota bacterium | reverse complement strand
GGTGTTGCGCGACGACTATACCGGGCAGATCGAGCAAGTCAACGGCGCGCTGCTGCAACAACTGCTCGCCGCTGGCTTCACCCCCGTCATCGCGCCGCTGGCCCTGAGCTACGAAGGCGAGCGCCTGAACGTCGATGGCGACCGCGCCGCCGCCGCCATCGCTGCTGCCTTGCACGCCGATACGCTTGCCATTATGACCAACGTGCCCGGCCTGCTAACGAATCCGACGGACGCCAGCACGCTTATTCGTGGCTTCTCCGCCCAGCGCATGGAAGAATATATGCACTACGCCCAGGGACGTATGCGCAAGAAGCTCCTGGGCGCTCAGGAGGCGCTGCGCGGCGGCGTCTCGCGTGTCTGCATCGGTAGCGCCTCGTTGCAGGATGTTTTGAATGGCGCGGGAACAACCATTGAGGCACCCATGCCCGCGCTGGCCGGAGGGAGCAGAGTATGACGACGACTATGACTTCGACTAATGAGTATTCCGAGGAACAACGCCGCATACGCGGCTACGGCTTCGCCGTCAGTTCCTCGGATCAGAAGATGGACCTGGAGAATACCTACACGAGTGGCGTGTATAGCAAGCGCCCGGTCGTTATCGTGCGCGGTAGTGGAGCTGCCTTGTGGGATGCCGAGGGGCGCGAGTATATCGATTGCATGGCGGGTCACGGCGTCGCCAACATCGGCCACGGACGCGTCGAGATCGCCGACGCATTGGCGGAACAGGCGCGTCGCCTGATTACCTGTCCCGAGATCGTCTACAACGACGTGCGCGCCCGCCTGCTTGAGCGCCTGGCACGTATCACACCGGATGGGCTAGAGCATTTCTTTTTATGTAACAGCGGCACCGAGGCGATCGAGGGCGCGTTCAAGTTCGCGCGTCTGGCAACCGGACGCACGGGGATTGTGGCAACGTTGCGTGCCTTTCATGGTCGCAGCATGGGCGCGCTCTCCGCCACGTGGGAGCCACATTATCGCGAGCCGTTTGCGCCCCTGCTCCCGGACGTGAGCCACGTGCGCTACAACGATCTCGCGGCAGCCGGCGCGGCGATCAATGAGGGAACGGCGGCGGTAATTATTGAGCTGGTGCAGGGCGAGGGCGGTGTGCATGTCGCGAACGAAGAATATGTGCGCGGATTGGCGAACTTATGTCGCGAACGTGGCGCGCTGCTGATTATCGACGAGGTGCAGACGGGTTTTGGACGCACAGGCCAGCTCTTTGCCTGTACTCACTATAATGTACAGCCCGACATTCTCTGTCTGGCGAAGTCGCTAGCGGGCGGTGTGCCGATGGGCGTGATCTGCCTGGGACCACGCGTTATGGAGAGTGGGCGCGTCACAAAGGGCGTTCACGGTACGACCTTTGGCGGCAATCCGCTATCCTGCGCCGCCGCGCTCGCCACGCTGGATATTATCGAGCGCGAGGCTCTCCCAGAGCGCGCCGCCCACCTGGGTACCTATGTCACCGAACGCCTGCTCGCGCTCAATCTTCCCATCGTGCGCGAGGTACGCGGGCGTGGTCTCCTGATCGGTATCGAGCTGAAGAAGCGCGTGCAGCCATATCTCGAAGCGCTCTGTGAGCGTGGCGTCCTTGCCCTACCGGCTGGTCCCAACGTGCTGCGCCTCCTGCCTCCCCTGGTCATCACCGAGGAGCAAATTGACCGCGTGCTGACCGTCGTGGAGGAGGTTCTAACAAACGCCGCCAATACCGTAGGAACCGCATTTATGCCGTCCAGCGATTCATCGCCCCACCCTTCGGCGAACGCAGGCAGGACGGGAACCGATTCTTCACCGCGCCACGCCGCGGCCCCCGTGGTACCTGATCCTACGCCCACGCAAGGCGATGAATCGCCGGACGCGATAAATCGGGTCCCTACGGGGGATGTTGCCCTTCTTTACAATATGTTGCGCATCCCCAGCTATTCGGGCGAAGAGGGCGCGCTGGCGCGTTTCCTGGTCGCGCAGGCACAACAGATGGGGCTGCACGCATATGTCGACGAAGTGGGAAACTTCGTGGCGAGCAGTCATGAGACGTTGGATGCGCAGCCGATCGTCCTACTGGGCCATATAGATACGGTGCGCGGAGACATAGCGGTTCGCATCGAGGATGGCCTGCTCTACGGGCGCGGCGCGGTCGATGCCAAAGGACCG
>JALYTQ010000041.1 GCA_030854195.1 Chloroflexota bacterium | reverse complement strand
CATCCGGTCCGCCATCTGGAGAATAGGCACTCGGATGGACGCAAGGCCCATCCCTACTGAAGAGACCTGAATAGTTACGAAAACTTAAACACCAGGATCAGCACAATGGTGAGGACATGCAGAAGCTGATCGAGCCAGATGGGACCGATAACCTTGTAACGAGCTTTTAAGGGATCAATGAAAAAGTGGGTGCCGAAGAGAATTGCGGTTGCCAGCAGGGATGGATGTGCGAACAGGATGAAAACAGCGGTGTAGGTAGCGCAGTGATAGAAATTTACTTCCCAGCTCTTCCCTTTCTCTATAGTCATCCAGGTGCTTTGAAAGGCGAAATCCCCCACGAAATGACAGGCCAGCCAGATGAGCAGCGTTTGCACGGAGATATTCAGCAGCATAGACCTTCCCCTTTATCATACTTTATCAAAAGTGTAACAGAGTCAGGGGAAAGTCCCTATGAATTGCCTCGCGTTCGCAATGTGAACTGGCTCACAATACTAACTCTAAACCATTTGAAATACACCCTATTCGTTCGAGACAACAGGCTGAGCCAGCTTCCCACGCCACGGTACGCCGATAAAAGCTCGCAGGAGGAGCAGCGCGGTGACAAGCATCCAGAAACAGAAGGCCAGATCCTGTTCCAGGAAAGCGCTATCGACCAGTCCCTGCACCAGCGCCGCCAGCATGCCAGCGCCAATACCTACAAGCATCCAGCGCCAACGCTCATATCCTTCGATACGAGTAATCTCCTGATAGCGCAGGACGCGGACGAACAGCCAGGCGAAGAGTCCCAGCACGGCGACAAAAGCCAACAGGCCGAAGATGCCAATGCTTACCCAGACGTGCAAGAAGATATTGTGTGGGTGTGAGAGATCAGGCTCATCGCGCAGCCCAGTCAACTTGTGCGTTATGGGGTCGACCGTAATCCAGTAGTGGTGGATAGTGGTCAGGCAGACTGTATTGCGGCTATAGTGACAGAGCCAGTTGTCCAATCCGTAGCCCAGCCAGGGACTATTCTGAATCATCTGCCACGCGCTCTGCCAGAGGTAGAAGCGCTTGGTAACGCTGCTCTGCCCCTGCGCGTTGACGTGGCGGTCGATCACATAGTGAATAATTGCGGAGTGAAAAACAAGCAACCCCAGCGCAACGACAACGACCAGCACGCCACCAGCGACCAGCACCAACCTGCGATTGTGTATGGAGAGCGCGACCACAAACAGGAAAGCAACGGCGATAGCCAGCCACGCCCCCCCCGAATCCGTGAGATAGAGCACAGGCAGCATGATGAGAAGCGCGACCAGGGCTAACAGGCGGCTCCGCACAGCGACCCGTCCCAGCAGCACCGCCAGACCCAGCGGCAGCACATAATCGAAGAATAGCCCGATACTATTTGCACTCCCATACATAGCATGGACACGAAAGGCTCCATTCTCCAATATCAGCGTGTGCCTGAAGATGAGATACTGCCCCAGGCCCAGCAGGGCAACCAGCAGGCCAGTGCCAAAGAGGGCGACGAGCAGGCGGCGCAGATCCTGACGCGTGTGCAGATAGGCCAGCGCGAGCGCCAGATAAAGCAAAGGAGCCAGCACCTCCTCGTGAAAAGCGCGCAAGGCGAGGCGGCGCGAATAGGCGATAAGCACTGAAAGCGCGGCAAACAAGCAAAACGCGAGAATGGGCCATAGAAATGGTCCGATGCGTTCCTTCATCTGCGACCAGGAGAGCTTTGCGCGGTTCCCAACCAGGAAATGCAGCAAGGCAATGACAAGACAGGTTGCCAGCGCCACTTCCGCGATACTAAAGGCGATATTTTTAAGCACTACCTTTTGCAACAGATAAAAAGGCAGCGTGAGCGGCAGCTGAGCGATAGCAACTGGCAGGCGAAACCAGCACAATACGGCGAAAATAAGCAAAAAAGGTAGCGAGAGAAATTGGTTGAGCAGCAAACTGGCATGTGAGAAATAGAGCAAATGCAGGTCCGGGTTGCCTACGACATAATAGAGAAACATTGAGAGGATCAGGCCAACCTCGAAGAGACAGTCGCGCCAGAAGGGCACCAACGTACCAAAGGGTTTGCCATTGCCAGTAGGAGTGCGCGAGGAATTGGACGGCGGGGTCTCCGCAGACGCTCCCGTATCCGCTACAGTGGCATTTGCTAAGGGGAGAGAGCTATTCTGGCTATTCATAAGTAACTCCATAGCCTATACAGAACATAAAAGATATAGAACTCAATGCACCTATACTATTAGCGCTAAGTAAGTATAGCAAAGTCGGGCAAGAACGTCCACATTTTCCGCGCTTGCGGGAGAGATATAGGACTTTAATAGCAACGAACTACACCTCGCTGAGATGTAGTTCGTTGTGCTCGTATGTTGCACGAGAGAAAATTCAGAAACTAGCGTCCCAAATCCGCCAGGAACTCGCGGAAGACGCCCACGTGCCTGTCGATATCGGCCTCGCTGTGCTGGACCGAGATCGTCCACTGGTCGTCGAAGCCCGGCGGGAAGAGGATGCCGCGATTGGCAAGGAAGAGCCAGTACGCGTACGAGAGCCGCATATCGATATCCAGCCAGGCGCGGTAGTTGCGCGCGCGCTGGTAGCGGAACATGGCGCAGCCCTTCGCGCCGATCTGCGCGACGTGCATCGGCATAGCGAAGTTCCTGATCAGATCGACGTAACCATCGGCAAGACGCTTTGAGAGGCCGATCGCGTGCGCGTGCGCCTCGGGCGTAAAGATCTTGGTGAGCGTCACCAGTCCGGCGCGCATCGACATGGGGTTGCCGTTAAAGGTGCCCAGATGCAGGACTTCCTGGTGATTGATGTGGCGCATGATCTCTTCGCGCCCGCCGAACGCTCCAATCGGCAGGCCGCCACCGATGGATTTGGCGAGGCAGATCAGGTCCGGCTCGACCGGATACAGTTCAGTGACACCGCCGGGCGCGACCGTCACGCCGGTCTTCACCTCGTCGAAGATAAGCAGCACGTCATGGCGGCGCGTGATGTCGCGCACGCTCTGGAGATAGCCTTCGTCTGGCAGCATAATGCCAACATTCATCAAGACGGCCTCGGTAATGACTGCAGCGACCTCGCCCTCGTGCTCGCTGAGAATGCGTTCGAGCGCCTCGGGATCGTTGTAGGGCGCGATAATCACATTGTTCTTGACATCGGCAGGGATGCCCAGCGAGGCTGGAACGGTGTTTGGACGATCGGCAGGGCCGGCATCCGCCGCCGCTGGCTTCGTGGACATCATAACGGTGTCGTGATGGCCGTGGTACGAGCCTTCAATTTTGACGATCTTGTCGCGCTTCGCATAGGCGCGCGCGAGGCGCACGGCGTCCATCGTCGCCTCGGTGCCGGAATTGCAGAAACGCACCTGCTCGATAGGAGCGAAGCGGCGCACAAGTTCTTCGGCCAGATAGATCGTATCCGCGCAGGGCAATGAATAAAGCGTTCCCTTGCCCAGCTGATCGCGCAGCTCCTCTACCAGCACGGGATGGGCATGGCCGACGAGCAGGCTACCGAACGCGAGGTGGAAATCGACATATTCGTTGCCATCAGCATCCCAGACATGGCTGCCTTGCGCGTGATCTATGGTCAGCGGATAGGGCGGCACGGCCTGAAACGAGCTGGAGACGCCCAGGGGCATCGATGACTTCGCCCGCTCGTGCAGCTCGTGTGAGCGCGGCGTGCGCTTTCTGAACGCGGGCTCTTCGCGTGCGACAATCTCTTCTACAAGTTGAGCATTGATCGTTATTGGCTCTCGGAGCATAAACGTTCCTTCCTTCTCCTCACAAGAAAACTGGACGCAAAGAGGACGCCTGCTATCTCTGGGTACTCCTGGTGTCACAGTGCCACTTTTCTCTCTCATTGTACCCTATAAGCAATGGAAATAGCAATTCCTGGCGGCATATTTTGCGAATGCTGTGAATTATTCTTTATTTGAATACGAAAATCGCAAAATATGCCGGACTAACAGCGGGCAATGGGGGAATCAGAGCGTGACCCAGATCTTGGGTGCCGATGCTTTGCTGATAGACAACTCCCGATCCTCGACACGCAATTTGACATTCTCGCTCTGCTGCGGCACATCTTTGCTCTCCTGCGCGAGGACCGTCACCCGCGTTCCAGGCGTCAGACCCTTCTCGTGCAGATAGAGGATCAGACCCTCCTCGTCCTCCACCACCTCCGAAATGCAGAAAACGGTTGCGCTGGTGCCGACTGGGACGGTCGAGAGGCGCACGGCGTTGTGATCTTTGAGGTAGTTGCGCGCATTCGGTACAGAACCGGGAATGGGATTGCCATGCGGGCAGGTCGTTGGATTGTTCAAGCTGCTAATCACGCGTGCCTCTACCGCGCCCGAGATGAAATGTTCCAGGCGACAGGCTTCTTCGTGGACCTGGTGCCACTGCATCCCCAACATATCGACCAGGAAGCGCTCCGTTAAACGATGCCGACGCAGAACCGCTTCCGCCGCCTCAATCCCGGCCTCGGTCAGCGTGACGTGGCGCTTATTGTCCATTTCGACGTAGCCATCACGCATAAAACGCTTGAGCATCTCGGTGACGGTCGGGGGCGCGACGCCAAACTTTTCAGCCAGCCGAGCACCGATTACAATTTCGTCCTCCATGCTCATGTTGTAGATCGTTTCTAAATATTCTTCAACCGTTGCGCTCAGCAATTCATCCGTTTTCATAGGATAATACCTCGTTTCTGGTGACAGGACAGTTCCCTTATTGTACCACTTTGCCCCTTGACACGGTGGGTAAATCCCTCTATACTATGCTCAAGCATAAATGAATAGTCAGAGCAATGAACAGGAAGAGTACATAGCCTCGCATGGGCACAGAGAGTCGGTACTGGTGAAAACCGACACCAATGCGGTTGTGGAATGGGCCTGCAAGCTAAAGAGCGAACCTTCTCGCGCCTCCCGCGCGGGATCAGTAGGACTCTTTCGGAACGTCCCCCGTTACTGAGGACAGGATATAATCAGCTTCTTTTCCTGGTTTTCTCGCGAGAAGAGGATTTTTACATGTATCCGGCTATGAGAGATAATCCTGCTGCTTTTCAGCGGACAGGGCATCTGAATCGGGGTGGTACCACGAAAGCTTCGCGCTTCTCGTCCCTTGCAAGGGATGAGGGGCGTTTTTTTATGGTCGTTTTTGTCTTCTTACTATACTAATCGAGGTAGTGCTTATGTCCATTGAGATGAATCTGGAAGCGAACTCCAGACGAGAGCAGAGCAATATGAACGCGCAGGTCAAGAAACGCGTCTTCTCGGGCGTACAACCAACCGGCAACATCCACCTGGGGAACTACCTGGGCGCGATACGCAACTGGGTTGGCGCGCAATCGGCATACGATAACATCTTTTGCATCGTTGATCTGCATGCTATCACCCTGCCGATTAATCCTAAAGAGCTCCATGCCAATACACGCAAACTGGCGGCGCTTTACCTGGCGTGCGGATTGGATACGCGCTATTGCAAGCTGTTCGTGCAATCACACGTGCGCGAACATGCTGAGATGAGCTGGATACTCGAATGCTTCACTCCAATGGGCTGGCTGAACCGGATGACGCAGTTTAAATCAAAGGCAGGCGAGAATATGGAGTCGGTCGATGCTGGGCTCTTCTGCTATCCCGTCCTGATGGCCTGCGACATCCTGCTCTACCAGACGCACTACGTCCCCGTTGGCGACGATCAGCGCCAGCACATCGAGTTGACACGCGACCTGGCGCAGCGCTTCAATAGCATCTACAAGCAGCGCATCTTTACCATTCCCGAGGGGCAGATCCGCGACGTTGGTGCGCGCATTATGTCGCTCGATAATCCGACGCAGAAGATGAGCAAGAGCGATCCCAATCCGAACGCACGCATCAACCTGCTGGACGATGCAAAGGCGATCAAACAGAAGATCGCGCGCGCCACGACGGATTCGCTGCGCCTGGTGGCCTTCGATCCAGAACGACCTGGCATCACGAATTTACTGGGCATCTACCAGTTGCTGACGGGGCAGTCGCAACAGGAGATCGAAGCACAGTTCGCTGGCAAGGGCTATGGCGACTTCAAGACTGCTCTCACTGAGCTCCTGGTGGAGACGTTGCGCCCTATTCAGCAGCGCTACTACGAGATGATCAATGATATGCCAACCCTGGAAGGTATCCTTCAACAGGGGGCCGATGAAGTGCGCCCGCTCGCTATCTCGACGCTCACGCGCGTCAAGGAAGCGATTGGGCTCGGTTAAGCTTAACTATATTGACGCCCATACCCCTTACGCGAAAGAGGGTTGTGGGCCAAGTACTACAAGAACAGGTGGGAGTTCGCATGTACTATCCAACGTTTGAAGAGATTCAGCGCTTGCGTGATATCGAAATGGACCCGCAGCGAGAGCAGGCAAGCCGCCCTCTTCTTCCGCTCTATTGCGACATTCTGGCCGATATGGAGACCCCCGTTTCGGCTTATTGTAAAACTGCTCTGACCCCGTACAGCTTTCTGCTGGAGAGCGTTGTGGGCGGCGAGCACGTCGCTCGCTATTCGTTTATCGGTATAGATCCATACATGGTCATGATTCACCGCGATGAGAAGGTGACGCTTCTGCATAGAGTACAGGATGAACGCGGCGCTGCGAACTCCTACACTACCCGGACCGAAGAGCTGCCCTGTCACGATCCACTGGCATTGATCGAGGCCGAGCTCGGTCAGTATCGCCTGTTAACTCCGCCGCGTGTGGCACAAGACGAGCTGCCGGAGTTTTATGGCGGCGCGGTTGGCTACCTCTCGTACGACTCTGTAGCCCGCTTCGAGCGCCTGCCTGTCCCCCCACAGAACGAGCTCGATGTCCCCCTGGCCGTCTTCTGCTTTACTGAGACCGTTCTGGCCTTCGATCACGTCAAGCATCGCGTCCGCATCGTGACCCATCTGCACCTCGATGCCCCCGATCTGGTGGCCGAGTACCAGCGCGGCATCGCCATTATCGACGATGTACAACGCCGTCTGAGCCAGCCTGTGCGCCTGCCTGAAGAGCCGGAGCCGGTCCATGATGCCGCCGCCTTGCAGATTACCTCGAATCATAGCAAAGAGGAGTTCGAGGATATGGTGCGGTGCTCGATCGAATATATCAAGGCGGGCGACATCTTCCAGGTCGTGCCGTCGCAGCGTCTGAGCCGCCACATCAACGCGTCGCCGTTCACCGTGTACCGCGCTCTACGCGCAATCAACCCGTCGCCGTACATGTTCTATCTCGACCTCGACGATTTCCATATCGTCGGTGCCTCACCGGAGCTGCAGGTGCGCTACGAGGATAACGAAGTCACCATCCGGCCTATCGCTGGCACGCGGCCACGCGGCAACGACAAGCGCAGCGACGAACAACTAGCGGAAGAACTGAAGAAAGATCCCAAAGAATGCGCCGAGCATGTGATGCTGGTCGACCTGGCGCGCAACGACGTGGGACGCGTCTGCGTTCCCGGCAGCGTGCAGGTTAACGAGCTGATGGAGATCGAGCGCTACTCGCACGTGATGCACCTGGTCTCGAACACCAGAGGCAAGCTGCGACCAGATATGACGCCCTTCTCGGCCCAGCGCGCCGGTTTCCCGGCGGGCACCGTATCGGGCGCGCCCAAGATTCGCGCCATGGAGATCATCAGCGAACTGGAGGGCGAGCAGCGCGGCGTCTACGCCGGTGCCGTGGGCTACTTCAGCCACTCGGGCAACCAGGAGACCGCGATTGCTCTGCGCACGATGGTCATCAAAAATGGGCGCGCCTATATCCAGGCGGGCTGCGGTGTAGTGGCCGATTCGGACCCAGAAGCTGAATATCACGAGAGCCTGAACAAGGCGAAGGCGCTCCTGCGCGCACTGGACGAGGCGGAGAGCATCGCACGTTCGCAGGCACAAGAGAATACAGCAACCAATCAGCAAGGCAAGGGGGAGTAACATGCTGCTCTTAATCGATAACTACGATAGCTTTACCTATAACCTGTATCAGTACCTGTCCGAGCTTGGCGCGGAGGTCGAGGTAAGGCGCAACGACCAGGTGACACTTGACGAAATCGAGGCCATGCAGCCTGCGCAGATCGTGGTCTCGCCGGGACCATGCACGCCCAACGAGGCGGGCCTCTCGTGCAAGATCATCGAGACATTCGGGCCGCGCATTCCACTGCTGGGCGTCTGCCTGGGACATCAGGCGATCGGCCAGGTCTTCGGAGGACGCGTCATTCGTGCTCCTGAGCCGATGCACGGCAAGACATCGCTGATGTACCACCAGGAGCAAGGAGTCTTTCAAGGGCTCCCATCTCCCTTCGAAGCCAACCGCTATCATAGCCTGATTGTCGAGCGCTCGACGCTCCCTGACGAACTGGAGATTACCGCTAATACTGCCGATGGATTGATTATGGGACTGCGCCACCGCCGCTATCCCGTCGAGGGCGTACAGTTTCATCCTGAGTCGATTATGACGCCAGCAGGCAAACATCTGTTACGCAATTTCCTGCAGCACGAGGAGAGGGTTTTGATATGATTCGCGAGGCAATTATCCAGGTCGCTGCGGGCAACACGCTCAACGAGACAGAGGCAGCAGAGACGATGGAAGAGATTATGACCGGGAGCGCCACGCCTTCGCAGATGGGCGCATTCCTGACGGCGCTGCGCCTACGTCCAGGCGGCGAGACGGTTGAGGAGATCGCGGGCATGGCGCGCGTGATGCGCGACAAGGCCGTGCAGGTACAGCTAGACGAGGATGTAGCGGAACGGGCTATGGATACCTGCGGAACGGGCGGCGATGGCTCGGGCACGTTCAACGTCTCGACAGCTACCGGCATCCTCGCCGCCGCCGCTGGCGCTTCGATCGCCAAACATGGCAACCGCTCAGCGACCAGCCGCTGTGGCAGCGCTGACGTTCTGGAGGCTCTCGGTGTGAAGATTGACCTCGGCCCAGAGCAGGTCGCGCACAACGTTGCGGAGGTTGGCTTCGGCTTCATGTTCGCACCGGCCTTCCATCCGGCAATGAAACATGTTGGCCCTACGCGGGGCCAGATTGGCATTCGCACGATTTTCAACATCCTGGGACCCTTGACCAATCCTGCTCACACGCGCTATCAGATGCTCGGCGTCGCCGATGGCACCCTGCTGCGCAAGATGGGCGAGGCTCTGCTGCACCTCGGCTGCCATCACGCACTAATCGTGCATGGTGAAGATGGCATCGACGAGTGCTCGCTGAGCGCACCGACGCGCATCTGTGAGGTACGCGAAGGTAAAGAGCTACGCGAGTACACCATCACCCCCGAAGAGGTCGGCCTGACCAGGGTGACGGAGCACGAACCGTTCCAGGGCGGCGATCCCGCTCACAACGCGGCCATGATGCGCGAACTGTTGAGTAGCTACATCGATACGCCCGCGACGCATATGCTCTGCCTGAACGCCGGAGCCGCGCTGCTGGCAAGCGAGCAGGTTGGGTCGCTGGTGGATGGTATCAAGCTGGCACGCGCAACATTAAAAGAGGGAAAAGCGCGGCGCAAACTGGAAGATGTAATCGCCTGTTCACAGGTCAAAGTTGGGTGAGCCATGTTTCTTAATCGTATTGTGGACCAGACGCTGATCGATTTAGAGCAGCGCAAACGTGACTATCCGCTCGCAGAGATACAGCAGCGCGCAGCGGCGCAGCCTGCTGCACGCGATCTGCTGGCTGCCTTTGAGCCGCGCTCGCGTGTACACTTAATCGCCGAGGTCAAGCGCGCCTCACCTTCTAAAGGGATGCTGGCACCGCACCTGGACCCGGTGAAACTGGCCTGCCTGTATGAAGCGAATGGTGCCTCCGTGATCTCCGTCTTGACGGAACCGCACTTCTTTCTTGGCTCGCCTGAGTATCTCACGGCCATTAAGGAGGCTGTGAATATTCCGGTGCTGCGCAAAGACTTCATTGTTGACGACTACCAGGTCTACGAGGCGCGCGCGTGGGGGGCCGACGCGCTTCTGCTCATCTGCGCGATTCTTGACGATAATCAACTGCGCCGTCTGCTCAATCTAGCGCACGAGCAGGGGATGCGCTGCCTCGTCGAGGTGCATAGCCACGAGGAGGCTCAGCGCGCCGTCGCGGCGGGTGCTCAGGTGATCGGTGTCAATAGCCGCGACCTGGTGACGTTCAAGATGAACCCGTATCTCTTGCGCGAGTTGCGCCAGATGATACCGGCGGATCGCGTGGTCGTGGCCGAGAGCGGCATTCACACGGGAGCCGATGCGCGCCGTCTGGCACGCTACAATGTGCAGGCGATGCTGGTCGGCGAGTCGCTCGTTACCTCTTCCGCCATTCCGGCACAGATGCACACGTTATTGAAGGAGGCCAACGCGGGTACGCAGGTGAAGATCTGCGGCCTGCGCGCTCCCGAACATATCGACGCTGCAACGCGAGCTGGTGCCGACCTGCTCGGCTTCATCTTTCACGAGCCAAGCCATCGTTATGTTCAGCCGACCCAGGTACGACCGTTACTGGAAGCGAGCGCGAGCTTTGGTCAGGAGCAAAAGCAGCCAACTCCCGATCTGGTGGGCATCTTCGTTAACAGGGAGGCGGATTTCATCAACGAGGTTGTGGAGCAGGCCGGGCTGCACTTCGTCCAGTTGCATGGCACGGAATCGCCCGAGTTTTGCCGCCGCATTACGCGCCCGGTAATCAAGGGGCTGCAAATACGTACTGCAGACGATCTCCAGCAGATCGAGATCTACAAAGATGTCGCGTGGCGTTTCTTGCTGGATACGCCAACCGCCGATTGGGGCGGCACGGGCATCGTTGGCGACTGGGGGCTGGCGCGCAGGGCGGCATTGGAGCATCCTATTCTGCTTGCCGGTGGACTAACTGTGGAGAATGTCGCGGATGCGGTGCAGCAGGTTCGGCCCTGGGGTGTCGATGTCAGTAGCGGCGTCGAGACAGAGAAACAGAAAGACGTAAACAAGATACAGGCATTCGTCGCAGCCGTGCGACAGGCAGCAATCTTAGTATAGAAAGCGCACACTACATGCAGATTCAGAACAAAGAAGAGCAGACCTATCAGCACAATTTCTATCCCGACGAGCGGGGGCGCTTCGGCGACTTCGGCGGCAAGTTCGTACCAGAGAGCCTGATGGCGGCACTGGCAGAGTTGGAGACGGCCTATAAACAAGCAATCGTAGATGAGTCGTTCCAGAACGAACTGAACGCGCAGCTGCGCAGCTTCGTCGGGCGTCCCACTACGCTGCATTATGTGCCGCGCTTCTCGGAGATGGTAGGCTCGGGCGTGAAGATCTACCTCAAACGCGAGGACCTGGCGCATACCGGCGCGCACAAGATCAACAACGCACTGGGCCAGGGTCTGCTTGCCAAACGCATGGGCAAGCAGCGCATTATTGCTGAGACGGGCGCGGGCCAGCACGGTGTGGCGACGGCTACCGTCTGCGCCATGCTCGGCCTGCAATGCATCATCTACATGGGCGAGGTCGATATCGAGCGTCAGTCGCTCAATGTCTTCCGTATGAAGCTTCTGGGTGCCGAGGTGCGTTCCGTCACCAGCGGCACGAAGACGCTCAAGGACGCCATCAACGAGGCGATCCGCGACTGGGTGACGTACGTCGAGACCACCTTCTACCTGTTCGGTACGGCGGCAGGTCCGCATCCCTATCCACGTATTGTGCGTGACTTCCAATCCATCATTGGCAAAGAGGCACGCGTACAGATTATGGAGCAGGAGGGTCGCCTGCCCGATACGATCTATGCCTGCGTCGGCGGTGGCAGCAACGCCATCGGCATCTTCTATCCCTTCGCGGACGCAAAAGAGGTGAAACTGGTCGGCGTCGAGGCGGGCGGTACGAGCATGGAACCGGGCCACCACGCCGCCACGCTGGTTACGGGAACACCAGGCGTCCTGCACGGTACAATGAGCTACCTTATCCAGAACGAGGATGGGCAGGTGCTTGACACGCACAGCATCTCGGCAGGGCTGGATTATCCGGGCGTGGGACCAGAGCATAGCTACCTGAAGGATACCGGGCGCGCCAGCTATGTCTCCGCCAGCGACCAGACAGCCCTGCATGGATTGCAGGCGCTCAGCCGCACCGAGGGCATCATTCCCGCGCTGGAATCGGCGCACGCGCTGGGCTACGTCCTGGAGCAAGGCGAACAGGGCAAGCTCACGCCGGGATCGCTTATCGTAATCAACCTTTCGGGTCGCGGCGATAAAGATATGATCTCCGTCGCCAAAGCGCTCAATGTCAGTTTATAGTTCTCGACCTCCTGATAGGGATACACTATGTGCAGCAAAAGTGGTGTTTCAAAGTATATCAAGCAAATATAGCTTCTATGACTTGAGGTGAATAATGGGAAAATTCCGCTATTCCAGGGACATACTGGCCCGCTACCCCGATGTAGTCGGCGGAGTGATTCTAGCACAAGACATGACGAATGGACCATCACCGGAGAGCTTGCTGGCAATTTACCATGCCGAACAGGAGGCCGTGAAAAAGCGCATCGGCGCGACGCCGCTCAGCCAGATCGAGTCGCTGGCGGCGTGGCGCGGCGCGTTGCGCAAATTCGGCGTCGATCCCACGCAGATACGCAGTTCGGCGGAGGCATTGTTGCGTCGGCTGATCAAGAAGGGCGATATCCCCAGCATCAACCTGCTGGTCGATATCGGCAACCTGGTCAGCATCCGCTACGCGCTCCCCGTCGCGGTCTTTGATACCCGCGCCCTGACGGGTCCCGTCACCGTCCATTTCGCCGACGGGAGCGAGCGCTATACAACCCTGGGACAGAGCGAGGTGGAGCATCCAGAGGTGGGCGAGGTCATCTTCTCGGACGATACGGGACTGGTCATCGCCCGCCGCTGGTGCTGGCGACAGAGCGAGCAGAGCGCCGCCCAGGTGGACACGACCAGCGCTATCATCACCGTCGAAGCCCATCACGCCGACAGCCATCGCGACATCAAGGCGGCCCTGATGGATCTCCGACAACTCCTGCAGAAGTATGCCGGGGGCACCTTCGAGGCGAGTATATTAGATGCAGCCAACCCAACGACAGCAAAAACACATACTCTCAGCCTGTAGCAAACGTTCCGGGAAATGTCTCGGCAGGCTGAGCGAGGAGAAACATGCAAGTTAGCAATAAAAACACGGCGGAGCAATCCGCCAATCTTCCAGGTGCAAGGATCACGCAGGCGTTCGAGCGGGCGCGCAAGGAGGGACGCGGCGTGCTGATGCCGTACTTTATGTCCGGCTATCCCTCCGCAGCGCAAAGTATTAAAATAGTGGTCGCAGCCGCCGAGAGCGGGGCCGATATCATAGAGCTAGGCATGCCCTTCAGCGATCCGCTCGCCGATGGCGCAACCGTACAGCACGCGGGCCAGGTTGCGCTTGAGCGTGGCATGAGCATCAATGGCTGTATGGAGGTCGCGCGCCAGGTCGCGGCACAGACCAGCGTACCCTTGCTCCTGATGGGCTATTATAATCCCGTGCTGGCCTACGGACTCGACCGTTTCTGTGAAAAAGCCAGGCAGAGCGGCGTCTGTGGCCTGATCATCCCTGACCTACCGCCTGAAGAGTCCGCTCCCTTACACGAAGCGGCCCAGCGCCAGGGACTCTCGCTCATCTTCCTGGTCCCGCCAACCACGCCCGACGAGCGTATTGCGCGCATCGCCGAGCTTGCCGCCGATGGACCGGGGAGCTTCGTCTATTGCGTCTCGCTCAGCGGCGTTACCGGCTCGCGTGATGAACTTCCGCCTCATCTACAGGACTTCATCGCACGCGTGCGTAGCTTCACGCAAGATAAGCACCTGCCGCTCGCGGTCGGCTTCGGCCTCTCGACGCCCGAACATATCGCCAGGGTCACGAGTTACGCCGATGGAGCAGTTGTAGGCAGCGCGCTGGTCAATCTGATTGATCGTTATAAAGAAGACGAGCAGGTAGAAGCCGTAAGACAGTATATCCAGAGTCTGGTGCAAAGATAGTACATTGTACACATAGTATCTCTACTGTAGAGTGAGTACACTTGGCATATGCAGATTTGCCTCCATCCCGTACAATAAGGACACATTTGTTCGTAGGAGAACAATACTGTTCACTGAAAGGAGATGATATGGCAATGTACTGTCGAGGTATTCGCGGGGCTACTACTGTAGAGCGTAACGACCGGGACGAGATTCTCGCCGCGACCACGGAATTATTAGAGTTGTTAGTACGACATAACGAACTGGAGATAGAAGATATCGCCAGCGCAATCTTCACCGTCACCGCAGATCTGGATGCCGAGTTTCCAGCCCTGGCGGCGCGCAGTATAGGATGGAACGAAACAGCTTTGATATGCACGCGTGAAATTCCCGTCCCGGATAGTCTAGGCAACTGTATCCGCGTCCTGCTGCACGTCAACACCACGCGCAGCGCCGCCGAGATGCAGCATATCTATATTCGCGGGGCAGTCAACCTGCGTCCTACCTTCAGCGTAGAACGCCGGTAAGTATCTCTTCCTCGCAGCGTATGAGCAAGCACGGGAGTCATGACAAAGCAGTCAGGAGAGTCCGTAGGGTTGGCAGTGACGCAACTTGCGCTCTATTCTATTGATCCAATGCAAAAGGAGTCATTTTTCATGATTGTCGTGATGCGGGCTAACTGCAGCAAAGAAAACATCAAACACGTTTTAGCATTTCTAGAGAAGCACGGCTTATCAGGCCATCCCTCCCACGGTGTCGAGCGCACTGTTATTGGCGTCCTGGGCGGCGTCGGCCCCTCTGGTACGCCAGGGAGCCTGGGCGGCATCAATCCCACGATCGGTGAAAGCCTGGAGGGCATGCCCGGCGTCGAGAGTGTGCTGCGCGTCTCCAAGCCGTATAAGCTCGCCAGCCGCGAATTCCATCCCGAGGATACCGTTGTCGACATTCGGGTTCCCTGCGTCGCAGGCGGCGTGGTCAGCATCGGAGGCAGCAAGGTCGTGATGATGGCCGGTCCCTGCACGGTGGAGAGCGAGCACCAGCTGATGACTACGGCAGAGGCGGTGCGCAAAGAAGGTGCCGTTATTCTGCGCGGTGGCGCGTTCAAGCCCTCGACCTCGCCCTATGGCTTCCGTGGTCTCGGCGAAGATGGTTTGAAGCTGCTCGCCAAAGCACGTGCGGAGTTCGGCATGGCGATCATCACCGAGGTCATGACGCCGACCGATGTCGCGATGGTCAGCGAGTACGCCGATATCCTGCAGATCGGCACGCGCAATATGCAGAACTATATCCTGCTCGACGAGGTGGGGCGCACGCAGAAGCCCGTGGTGCTCAAACGCGGCATGTCGGCAACGATCGAGGAGTGGCTGCTGGCGGCTGAGTACATGCTCGCGCACGGCAACCGCAATGTGATCCTCTGCGAGCGCGGTATTCGTACCTTTGAGAAGATTACACGCAATACGATGGATGTCAGCGCGATTCCGCTCATCAAGAGCCTCTCGCACCTGCCGATCATCTCCGATCCCAGCCAGGGAACCGGACGGCGCGATCTCGTCGGACCAATGTCGCTAGCCTCGCTCGCTGCTGGCACCGACGCCTTGCTGATCGAGGTACATCCAAATCCTGACGAGGCGCTGAAAGACGGCGCTCAGTCGCTGACGATCGAGCAATTCAGGGAGCTGATGCCGAAGGCGGAGGCCGTTGCCAGGGCGGTCGGGCGCGAGTTTATTGTTGCCTGAGCAGGAGAGAGCATTTACTCATCTCTGAAAGCTTGACGATAATACGCCATCTGGGTGGGAGCCTCCTCGACTCCCACCATGATCGTATGCAGATGGGCGGTGTCGTACTCCGCGAGCTGCGTGCGTAGCTCGGTACAAATATATTCAGCGAGCCGTTCGGCAGTGGAATTGTCGATCGGTAGCTCAGCCACGTCCTCTCTGGGAAAGACGTAGCGCTTATTCTGGAAACGGATCTCCCATTCCTCCCGTGATGAGCTTATTTGCAGATGGGGATTGTGCAGTGGCAGCAGGAAGTGGTGGTTGAGCCGACGGCAGATCTCGCGCGTGAGCTGCTTGAGGACGGTAAAGTCGAGGACCAGCTTGTCCTTGCCCAGCCCACCCTCTATCTCGACCAGCACGCCATAATTATGGCCGTGCAGCCGCTCGCACTTGCCTCCAAAGGTAATAAAATGGGCCGCGCTAAAACGTAGATAGCCGCCCTCGACCTTGACTTTACGCATAATCTGCTCGCATGGCATACTTGAAACTCCATTTCATAGTGCTCATTCATTGCCTCTTTAGGATACCATTAGCATACACCAGGCACAAGTGCGTGCAGGTCGCTACCACAGCTCCTGAGATGCCAGCCGCGCTCCCTCAACCAACGAGGCGAGCTTGGACGAGACGATGCTGGGTGCTCGCGCTCCGCTCGCGTTGGTCGCAAAGCCGCAATCTGTTCCGGCAATAATATTTTCGCGCCCGACGAGCCGCGCCCAGCGCACAATGCGTTGCGCGACCAGGGCGGGATGCTCGATATAGTTTGTACAGGTATCGATCATCCCCGGAATAAGTAGCTTGCCTTCTGGCAGGCGTACCTGCTCGAATAGCGCCCATTCGTGCTCGTGACGCGGATTGGCCGCCTCGATCGAGAGGGCCGCACCCGGCAGTGGCAGCAGGTAATCGATGATATCTTTCAGCTCGACATCGCGATCGTGGGGACCGGAGTAGTTGCCCCAGCAGACGTGGATGCGCACCTGCTCGTCGGCGATGCCAGCCAACGCGTATTTGAGTACTTCGACGCTCTGCTGGAGGTGTCGGCGGAACTCCTCGATGCTGGCGTTGGCCATACGCATGTGCCTATCCGCCGCCAGGTCTGGACAATCGACCTGCAAGAGAAAGCCCGCGTCGGTGATGGCACGATATTCGTAGCGCATCGCGTCGGCAAGGGCGTAGAGATACTCCTCCTCGCTCGCGTAGTACGCGTTCCCCATGATCTGTGCAATCACGCCCGGTGAGGCCACGCTGATAAATGCCTCTTCATAACGAGCATCCACGGCGCGCAGATTGGCGATATCCTGCATAACAGCATCCTTATTGCGCACCGTCACGGGACCAGTACAGGTGGAAGATGCGGGTCGCCGCTCGCTTCTGTTGCTGGCGAGGTATGCTTGCATAAAGTCCTTGTGGTCCAGTAGATCCTGTGGCCTCCACGGTGTTGGCGCGCCATCAAATCCGCCCAGGCGGTCCTTCACATAATTCGCGAAGCCAATCTTGCTCATCTCGCCATCGAAGACGATATCGATGCCCGTCGCGACCTCTTGCCCAACGGTTTCGTTCACCGCTCCGCGTATACGCGCCTCCAACGCCTCTTCCGATGCTAATTGTCCGTCTTCTCACGCGTAAAGCATGTGCAAAAGATCCTCTGGTCGCGGCAAACTACCGGTGAGGGTCGTCAGTATTCTTGTCGTACTGCGCTTCATTGGATGCTTGCTCCTTTGTAGACTGTAATCAATCTATTAGACCATAGGGGTGTTCAGAAGATTTCCTGCCTCTCCACTTTACTTTCGTGCTATAAGAAACAATCCTCCAATACCGACAATATAGAGGACAAGCACCACGATCGAATCAATGCCCAGATTAAGGAACTGCTTTTTGGGACGGAAGAGCAGGCCACAAAGGTAAACCGCCGTCAAGAGCCCGCCCAGGCTAGCGAGGTAGATGTCGGTGTTTTTTGCCTGCGGGAGCACCGATTGCCCCGAAAGAAACGTAGCTAGCAGAAAGAGCACCGGCAAAAAGGTGTTACCTCCAAAGATATCGCTGAAGGCGAGGTCATAATCGCCGATCTTGACCGAAGCCAGTCCTGTCACAATTTCCGGGAGCGATGTTGCCGCCGCCAGTACTGTTGAGCCGAAGAGCACTCCACTCAGACCGATATGATCGGCAATGACGTTGCCGCTCTCTTCGAGCACGACACCTGCCAGCAGCGTCGCCAGGGCTGCGATCGCAAAGACCAGGATAACGCGTGTAGTGCTCCACTGTTCAGCCTTCTTCTGGCTGCTACTCTCTTGAGGTCGCTCTTCATCTGTATCATTGTCCTTTTTTTGCCAGGGCAGGTCGACACGCGCCTTATTCACCAGCCACAAACCAACGAGCCAGAGCGCGGCAATCAACAGATCGCCAGGTGCGAGCCGTGAAAAAAGGATGGCAGATTTAGGAAGCTGCGTTCCCATGATGGATACGCCGAGAACGCTGATGAGTACTACGCCCTCAAGCACCAGCGTAAGCGAAGCCGCTTTATTGGTAAGAGTGTCCTTGCTGCGCAGCCCAAAGCCGTCTAGAATGACGAGGACCACCGTCTGGATCGCAATCCCTCCCAGAATGTTGCCGATGGCGATGCCAACCTGGTGCGTCAATGAGGCGCTACCCACAATCGCCAGTTCGGGAAGATTGGTGGCGATCGACAGAAAGATAAGTCCCCCGAGCGCCTGCCCCAGGTGGAAGCGGTCATCCATGATATCGGTAGTCCTAGAGAGCTGGATGCCAGCGAACCAGACAACGACTGCGCCCGCAACAAAAATAAGAAGCAAGAGAGGAAGGGATAGCGATGCAAACATTTCATACCTTTTTTCTTCAATTTACTCTCCATTCTACAAGGAAAGGGCCGGAGAAGACAAGGGAAACACAGTTCCTTCCAGCGCTGAACCCCTGGCACTTGCCGGGCTTGCCTTTCTCTATATATACAAAAATTAAGTTATACTTGTGACACTTTTGGGAGCAAAACACCAGAAAATGTGATAGCTTTGCAATAGTAATTTGCTACCCTTCAAGGGGAAGAGTGTTCTTTTCCAACAACTAGTGTCTTTCTCGGCACAAAAAACATATCGCTTAAAGTATGCGAGAGGAGAGGAGGCAAGCCATGTACATAGCCGTCCGAAAATACGCTATCATCCCAGGGTCTGCAAGCGAGGTACTGCAGCGTGTGCAAGAGGGCTTTGCACCTCTTATAGCTCAGACAGCTGGCTTCATTGCCTATGATGCCATGCCAGTCGGAAACAGGTACCTGGTCACCAGCAGCATCTTTGATACACGAGCGGGAGCAGAAGAATCGATTCTCCGAGCGCTGCGCTGGGTACAAGAAAATATCGGCGAGTTTATTCAAGGGACGCCTGTGCTGACCGTCGACCAGGTACCAGACGGAAGCCAGCCGACGCGTTTCTCGCTCACTCAAGGGAGCCTTAGTAAAAAAATGCTCGTGATCGATCTGCAATTTAAAGTCATCCAACCACGCGAACTGGGTCAACGAGCCTTTGACGATCCAATCGTCAGGGAGATGGTGACGGCGATTCAGAATTTATTAACCGTGATGCAGGCCGATCCAGCCGGACGAGACGCGGTCATTTATCGCTTTGAGAGCGTCATTCATCCCGAAGAAGAAACGAAAAAACTCTATGAAGCCGATCATGTTATTCTGATCCACAGGGATGGCAAGCTGGCTGGATACGCAGAGATCAACCGGGATATCAATACCTGGCTCAACAGAGATCGCTACGAGGGTGATATTCTAGTGGATCCAGCGGCCTATAAAAGAAATGAGCATGGCTTGCTCCTTGAGCGAGGTATTGGGGAACAAGGGCTGCTGGAAATGCGCAGGCAGGGCAGGTTGCTGGGGATCAAAGATATCGAATTGGATGTCTATCTGCGCAATCAGCCCATGCAGCAGTTTCTCAATCATTTGATCACCACGCATGATTTCCCCCTCGCAAAGCAGGATATGAAATACGGGCGGTTATTGGATTATACCTACCTGTTATCATGCGAAGATGCCTACGAGAAAAACCTCGCTGACGCATTGCTCTGTTAGCGACAGAGGAGTACTATATGCACAGCGACCTGGGCGCGTGAAGCGCTTTAAATGGCTATCGGCAGGATTTGAAATACCCCTACGGCGATGTGCTATACTGTAGCAGTGCCAGCAGGGGCCTTTCCTGCATAAACATAAAAGGAGATTGAGCAATAATGACGGTTGCAGAAACCTTCGAGACGATGAAGACCCTGTTTAATCCAACGGCGGCGGCAGGTTTGAATAAAACGATTCAATGGAATGTTAGCGGCGAAGATGCTGGCAAGTGGGCAATCAAGATCGTTAACCAGACATGTGAGGTCATTACGGGCGGCATTGAGAAACCCGATCTGACACTCTCGATGAGCGATAAGGATTGGCTCGCAATCGCCGAAGGTAAGCTGGACGCCATGAACGCATTTATGACGGGCAAAGTCAAAGCGGCGGGCGATATCTCTCTGGCAATGCGCGTCAACACCATCTTCCCACGCAAGTAATACGCGACTTTCAGCATACAACCAACGTAAACGGGCGGCTACTACGGTCCACCGGGTCGACCCTTGCGCCTGGAATTTTTTACTTCAATTGTCTGACGTTTTGATACAAGGATCAAGGGCTGATGCCAAAGGCGAGCGAGCAACGGTCCGCGAGCGCGTCGTTGGTCATGGGCATGGCAAAAAAGCCACTGAGGAACGCGTGCGCACCGAACTAGTCAGCGTCCCCGCCTTGACCAGGTATGATAGCTATGGAGAGGGTGAGGAGGCCCACTATGCTCATCGACGCGACTATGTGGGACAGCCCATCAATGCCGTCGTGGTCCGTCGGTGGGACAATCGCGTGCCCAAAGGCGAGGGGACCGTCTACCTGACCAATGCTGATGTGAGCGATCCCTTCGCCATTTTTGACACCTATGACTGGCGCAGTGTCATTGAGAATGGGATCTTCAAAGAGGGCAAGCATCCCTGGCATCTCTTACGCTTTCCCAAACGCACCGAGGCGGCAGTGGTGGTCCATTGTTTCTTTACTCTCCTGGTGATGGCACTCTCTACCGCGTTTCGCTTCTGGCAAGCCCAGGCGACCTCCACTCCCACCTTGGCCACTGAGGTTCTTCCCACCTTGAGTTCAGCTCTCCTTGGCGGAGAAGGCACGCCCGCTGGCGTCAGCGTTTACGCGAAGAAAATCGGGATAAACTCATTGTCTTCATTGGCCAGGCCTATGGGATTTTCCATCTCGCCGAATTTGCCATTTTGACCCATTTGCCTCTGCGTCGTCTTCCTCCCTCTCTGGGCTCTCCACAGGCCGTTTTTCAACGCTTTGGCATCAGCCCTTGATCCTTATATCAAAACGTCAGATGGGTATATTTTACCCTTGACAAGCAAAGATGGCTGTCCTACACTGCTCATAGAATAGGTGACAAGATTGCAAGCGAGCGGAAGAAAAGGATGCAACCAGCTATGTCATATGTACCGCAAAACGCTACAGAGGAGGCCGTGCTTGACGAGCAGTCTCTTAGCGCGGACCAGGAACTTTCACAACTGCCACAGCTCCCTCCCGGCGTCTTCATTCCGGCACCGGGCAAGACACCACGGCGTAGAACGCGCTGGCCTGACGCGATCGATGTAATCTTCGAGAAAGACCCTGCTTGCAACAATATCTTCGAAGCGCTCCTCTACCAGGGCCTGTGGGCCATGATCTACCACCGCATCGCGCACGCGCTCTATATGGCCCATATCCCCCTGCTGCCGCGCCTGATCTCGCAGTTCGCGCGCCTCGTTACCGGCGGCATCGAGATCCACCCCGGCGCGCAGATCGGCAAGCGCTTCTTCATCGACCACGGCGCGGGCGTCGTCATCGGCGAAACCACGGTCATCGGCGATAACGTCATGCTCTACCATCAGGTCACGCTGGGCGCAACCGGCTGGTGGCGGCCCGGTCCAGGACGCAAGCAGAAGCGTCACCCGACGATCGGGGATGATGTCTCCATCGGCGTCGGCGCAGCACTGCTGGGACCCATCACCATCGGCAAGGGCAGCAGAATAGGCGCGATGGCCCTGGTCCTGGAATCGGTCCCACCAAACTCGGTCGTCGCATCCAAGCCCGCCGAACTGCTCGTCAAGGGCGGCGAGGCGCTGGAGAAGCACCAGGAACTGACCCAGGGCTGGAACGGGAAAGATCCCTGGGAGATGGACTACCAGATTTAATACCGCAGATAACTAAATGAGGATGTAGCAAACAAGCTGCATTCTTTTTTGTCGCAACATCCCCTACTCATACGAGAGCAGCGTCGCGATGAGCATATCCCAGAAGCGCGGCACGTCCAGCGCGTAGCCCACGCGCGCCGTCTCCTTCTTGCCCAGCTTGCCGTACACATCGCAGACCGTGCGTCCAGCCGTCCACTCGCCCACGGTCTCGATCGCCACGTACATCGGGCGCGCCTTGATAATATCGGGCGCGACGACAGCCGCTACGGCACAAGGATCATGCACAGGCGGATCGACGAAGCCAAATACGCGCCGGTAGGTATCCGCGAAAAACACGAGCAGGTCGGCGGCAAAGGAGGCCACGCGCCGCCCGGACAAGCGCAGACGTTGCAACACCTCAGCGGTTGCGAGGGCCTGGTGCGTCACTTCAAGAGGTGCCATGGTAATCGGGCAACCAGAGTTGAAGACGATGGAGGCGGCCTCTGGGTCGAACCAGATATTGAACTCCGCTGCGGGCGTCGTGTTGCCGACGCCGATGGCACCACCCATGAGCGAGATGGCCTGAATCTTCGGCACGATGGCCGGTTCGCGCCGCATGGCCGTGGCGAGGTTGGTCAACGGACCCGTGTGGACCAGCGTGATATCGTTATTTGAATGCATCAATAGATCAATGAGCAGGTCCACGCCGTGTTGCGGCACCAGCTCGATATCCGGCTCAGGGATCGTGGGTCCGTCCAGGCCGGTCTCGCCATGAATGTCGGCGGCATAGCGCGGGGGACGCAGCATGGGCCGATCCATGCCCCTGGCGATCGGAACCGAGCGAATATTGGCGAGCGAGCATACTTTGAGCGCGTTCCGCGTCGTCTTCTCCAACGCCTGATTGCCAGCAACCGTCGTTACGGCTAATAGTTCGATGTCGGGATGATGGGCAGCAAGCAACAGGGCTATAGCATCATCATGGCCAGGATCGCAATCGAGGATAATTTTGTGTTTCATCACTTCTGCCCCTGGTGGCACATACACCATTTAAGCTATGCATACATCTTTGCTCAAATTTAAAGCGCTACAGTGGACAGTAGTTATTCTATAGTAGCATGCGAGCGAGGATATTTCAAACAACAGTGGGTAATAAGGTGGGCTGGACATGCTCTGAGATATCGGGTAAGATGAGCGCGTACGCTACGCAATACTTTTCTGGGGGTTCGTGTTGACAACAAGAACACACGGCAATCTCATCATCGGCCAATCCGGCGGGGCCACCGCCGTTATCAATGCCAGCCTCGTGGGAGCAGTCGAAGCGGCTCTGGCCGATAGCCGCATTGAAGGCATCTATGGCATGCGCTACGGCATCCAGGGTCTGCTCGCGGAGGACATCCT
>JALYTQ010000267.1 GCA_030854195.1 Chloroflexota bacterium | reverse complement strand
GGCAAGCAGTTTTGGCTGTGTAGGATCGGCGACATCGAGGATCGTCAGGCCGCCGTCGCGCCAGGAGCCATACGCCGTAGTACAGGTGATGATCGCGTGATGCAGCGCGTAGCGTCGTCCTGATGCCTGCCACGTCGCCTCTTCGCCGCCCGCCTTCCACATGCCGGGTATCCACCAGCGCCCCACGACCTGTGGGTGAGTGGGATCAGCCATATCGATAACGATAAAAATATGGTCGGTATAGCCCGTGAGCGAGGCGGACGCGTAGGCATAGCGCCCACCGACGTACCAGATGCGATGCAGGCCATAGCCCTCCACCGGCATAAAGCCGATCTCGCGTGGCTGCGCTGGTTGCGAGATATCGTACACGCGCATGCCAGCGGCGAACTCAAGCTGCTGTTTTCCGAAGGTATCGGCAAAGGACTGGCTATAGTACTCCGTTTTGTCGATGTGGATATTTTCCGAATAGATATTTACCGCGTTGACGACCAGCAGGAGATCGCCATACGCTTGCAGGTGAAGCGACCATGTATTGGGCGGCGTCGGCAAAAAGTTGACCGGTCGTGGGTGCCTGGGATCGGTAACGTCGAGAACGCTGACGCCGTTGCTGAACATGTGGCCGATGTAGGCGTGTCCCTTATGCACCATAATCTGTACCCCGTCTCCACGACCGCCCTGGTCCGAATAGCTCACGAAGTCGATATTTTTGCGTGGTGCGCTGCCTATTGCGTCGTTCATGCTGCCTCTTTCCTTGGCTCGTTGGGCGACTATACTCCAGTTGAATGCAGTATAACACGCGGTGGAAAGCGTGTCTAACGGCTATTCTGAAATGGAGTTGGCGGGCGCGGCGGCGGCCTGATTCGCCACCGTGCCCACCAACTCCATCCAACAGTTTGCGTAACATCGAATGTGCCAGTGTGTCAGAAAGAAGGATCTGAATCGCCACGATCCTATAGCGTAGCACCTACGCTCAGGAGAATCTGATTGCCCCAGGGATCGCTGACGCGAATGTGATCTTCCCGTTCCTCAAAAGGTACCTGATAGGCGAGCAGACGCTCTTTAACTTCTTGCAAACCTTCGCGGGTAGGAATGGCGATGCGATACATATGCAGGCCAGCGGCGTTCGCGGGCGTGGGACCTGCTCCCCGCGAGTGCCAGGTGTTCAGGCCGATGTGGTGATGATAGCCTCCGGCGCTGACGAAGAGCGCTCCGGCCTCGGCTAAATCAGCGGTGACATCGAAACCCAGGATGGTGTGATAGAACTTTCTGGCCGCAGCGATATCTCCTATCTGCAGGTGGATATGGCCGACGCGCGTTCCCGCCGGGATAACATCCCACGGCTCTGCGTCGCGCTCACCCTCCGCGGCCATGCTGCGGATATCGACGGGATCGGTGGTCATCTCGACTGTGCCGTTTGTCCAATGCCACTCGCTCCTGGGACGATCGCGGTAGAGCTCAAGGCCGTTGCCATCAGGATCTGAGATATATAATGCTTCGCTCACCAGATGATCGCCCTGACCGATCTGTACACCCGCCCTGGCAACGCGCAAGAGTTCGCGACCAAGATCCGCCCTTGTTGGGAAGACGATAGCCACGTGATAGAGGCCCGTCGCCCGGCGTGGCTGAGGTGCCGCGCCGGGAACCTCGATCAGCTCCAACAGCGGCTGCTTATCCTGTCCGCCGAGTACAATCCTTCCAGCTGCCTGTTCGAGTGGCTGGAAAGCGAGGATACCCTCGTAAAAGCGCCGTGAGCGCTCAAGATCAGAAACCCGTAACGTTACCAGGCCGATGGTCGTACCAGGATGAATCGCTGTGGACGATGGTCGTTGCTCTGTAGACATAAATGCTCGCTCTTCTTCGCACGTTATGCGATTGTATGGGATGGAATTACATCTCTTACGCTTACTAACAATTTGTAAGTAGATTATCATCCATCCATGAGAGAAATCCACACAACTGCGTGAGTGCTATACTTCCTATGCCTGTTTCTGTTTCAGGCCATTGCCACGTGCCAACGCGGTGAAAATGCCGAGCGCGGCGAAGAGCGCGCAGACAAGCAGGGCGGCGTGGAAGCTACTTACAAACGTGTTCTGTAAGCCAGTGATGCTTACTGCGGATAGGTGGCGCGCCTGCGACGATGACAGGAATGTTCCTGCCGTAGCGCCTCCCAGCGCCACGAAGACCGTGCCGGTGAGAGCCACGCTCAAGCTCTGCCCCATGACGCGCCCCGTAGACAGCAGTCCGGACGCTTCTCCCTGTGCATCCTGAGAGGCCGCGCTCATCAGCGTGCGCGTATTGGGCGATTGAAAAAGACCCTGACCCAGGCCAATGACGGCAAGACGCCAGATGATATCCAGGGTGGAGCTCTGCGCATTGATCTGGCTGAGCAGGAACAGGCCAAAGCACGCGATAGCCAGTCCCAGCGGAGAGATCCAGCGCGATCCCATACGATCTGCTATAATCCCGCTCAACGGCGCGGCAACGGCGAGCATCAATGGCAATGGCGTCATCAGCAGCCCGGTCTGGATGATAGAGAAGCCGCGTAATTGCTCGAAGTAGAACGGAAGCAGGAAACCAGGTGCGAACAACGCCATCATGCACAGGATGAAACTTATATTTGCGAACGCGAATACGCGGTTCGTGAGCAGTCCAAGATTGAGGATGGGCGACTCGACGTGAGCCTCAACGTACACCGAGACACCCAGTATGATCAGACCGATGCCCAGCGAGATAAGCGTGCCGACTGAGAGCCACCCCCACTCCTGACCGAAGGAGAGGCCTAACGTTAGCGCGGCCAGCCCAATCGCCAGTAGCAGCGCGCCGACTGGATCGAAACGCCCATGTGCTCCCCGTTGTGGTGCCTGTTCTCGATACGCGTAAAACGAGGCCAGCAGGACCAGCATGCAGATCGGGACATTGACAAAAAAGATCCAGCGCCACGTCAGGTACTGGGTAATGATGCCGCCGATCGTGGGTCCCGCGGCCACGCCCAGCGAGACCACTACAGCATTCAGGCCCAACGCCAGACCGCGCTCGCGGCTCGAAAAGGCGCTGGTAATCATAGCGATATTGACGGAAAAGATGAGCGCGCCTCCTATGCCCTGAAAGAGGCGGGCCAGAATGAGCAGCCATAGGGATGGAGCGAATCCGCACAGCATAGAGCCGAGCACAAAAATGAAAAGTCCGGTCAGAAAGATTGGTTTGCGTCCGAGCATATCGGCCAGGCGTCCAAAGGTGAGGAGGACCGCGGCGATCACCACGAGATATCCAATAATAATCCATTCAGTCGCCCCACTTATCCCTGCGTGAAATGTAGTCGCGATGCTTGGCAGGCCGATATTGACGATTGAGCCGTCAAGCGTAGTCATAAAGGTTGCCGATGAAGACAGGGCAAGGATGACCCATTTGTTCATTTGCTCATTTTTTTGTTGCGTGAGGGGTCTGGTCTCGTGGCGCATACTCTGCACAGAGGCCGTACCTATTGCACTCATATTCATCAGGTTTAATTTCCTATATTCATTAATTTTTTGTTCTTTATGCATACTCCAAGTATAGGTTCTAAAGACTTGCATGTCCAATACATAATTAAGAGGAGAATAATAGGTACAGCCTATGAGAGGAGTTACAGAAGGATGGAACTACGCCACTTACGTTATTTTGTTGCCGTCGCGGAGGAGCTACACTTCGGCAGAGCGGCTACGCGGCTCCTGATCGTCCAGCCGTCTCTGAGTCAGCAGATCCGGCAGCTTGAGGACGAGCTGGGTTTTCCTCTTTTGAAGCGTACGAAGCGCTCGGTAGCATTGACAGATGCAGGGAGGGTGTTTCTCACGTCGGCCCAGCATATTCTTGCCCAGGTCCAGGAGGCGAAGCGTTTAGCCTTGCGTGCCTATCGCGGCGAGGTTGGTCGGCTGGTGGTGGGATATATCAGCTCAAGCACGTATGATCTGCTGCCCGCTATGCTGCGCGCCTATCGCGAGCGTTTCCCACACATCGAGATTGTGTTGCGCGAAATGACTTCACCGGTGCAGATACGTGCGTTGGAAGAGGATGAGATACAGGTCGGGCTGCTGCGCCTGCCGATCAGTACGCCGCTGATAGATGTGGAGGTAGTGCGCCGGGAACCAATTGTGTGCGCGCTTCCAGAGGGGCATCCGCTTGCCCAACAGGAACGGGTCGCCGTGTCCATGCTTGCCAATGAGCCATTTGTGCTTCAATCGCGTCAACATGGAGGTGGCTACTACGTTCAGTTGATGAAGCTCTGCCTTGCCGCTGGCTTCAGTCCCAATGTTGTGCAGGAGGTAACGGAGATGCATACGATAGTGGGGCTGGTCGCGGCTGGCATAGGTGTCACCCTGGTTCCACAATCGATCCGCGATATGCGTAGCAAGGGGATAGAGTATCGTGAGTTGGAGGGCGCGGCAACAATGGCGGAGATAGCGCTCGCCTGGAAGCATGATACGCAATCAACGATTGTGCAAAATTTTCTGACGGTGGCGAGAGAGGCCATTGCAGACATGACATGATCAAACAAGGCCAGGCCATTACATTTACAGTGGTAGTGTAAACTGGCTTTAGGAGCCTCATGAGAGAGGTGTGAAAATAAAACATTGCAGGAATATATGTACCATCTGGGATGCTAGCATATATTTTAGAAAGGAGTCAATGCAATGGAGTGGTATCTTCTTGTAACAACCAGCTTATCCTTTATTTTTCTGCTCCTGGTATTTCGCCGCTTCGTCCATCCACTCAAATGCTCGTGTGGGTTTAGCACTCTATTCATCAGGAAATATGTCAGGCATATGTCGCACCTCCATCGATGGGTTCCGTGAATGACGGCCCACAGCTAGGACAATAGAGCTATTCATTGTTTGAAATAGGCTCTTTCTCTTGCTGGAGTGGTATGCTCTCTCAGAGAGATTCACTGATACGTAGGTTGTTTGTATTTGAATAGAGCGGGGTAAGAGCAATATGGATGCCTTTCAGGGTATTTTTTTCCTTGTGATTGCTCCCCTTTTCCGAGAAATGGAAGTATGGACATAATGCAGATAGATGTGCGTTCACAGCGCGTCGCTCCCACGCCAACTCAAGCGTATCCACAAAAAGATAGCCTCCCCAATCGTGAGGGTATCTTTTTTCCTGCACAGAACTATCCAGTTGCGACTACAGTACAGCTAGAGAGGCGCGCCAGGAAGACAGTTTCTTCTTTCATCTCTGCTCATCTCCGTATCCTCGTCTCGCTGGCATTTCTGCTGATGGTTGGTCTCAGTTTTCTCAGCACGAGCGGTCTGGCCGGTGGCACATTACAAAGCCTGATCCAGAATATTAGCGCGTTCACCCAATCACACACGGTCGGCAGTCAAGATCTTTCATTGCAGGCTCACTCCTCATTTCCAGCGAATGCATCACAACACCTTATGCGTATCTCCCAACTCGACCCCAATCAGTACGCCTCTCAGGCCGAATATACGACCTGGGCCTATTCGGCCTGCTCAACCGCCTCGCTGACCGAAGTTTTCGATTCCTTTGGCTATCAATTTCGCATTACCGATGTCCTGCGCACAGAGTCCCAGATAGGCGCAATTACTCCCGAGCTGGGACTGGTCGATCCGAGTGGAATCGCCAATACTGCCGCGAAGTTTGGCTTTAAAACCCAATGGGGGAATAATGGTTCACTTGACCAGATTATCGCGATTGCGAATTCTGGCAAGCCCGTCATTATTGGTTTCCCTCCTGATAGGTACGAAGGGGGACATATCCTTGTCGTCGTCGGTGGGGACAGCGATAACGTCTTGCTTGCCGATACCTCGCTCTGGAATCGGCGTGAGCTCTCTCGCGCGCAATTTTTACAGTGGTGGGGTGGCTTCTACGCTGTGGTTACGCCCAACGAATAAGCACAAAGCCATCCCCGGCGATGACCGACTCGCGGAGCTGATGTGGTACTGGGATAGGAGAAGATTTCTGGTCCATATTTCTGCAACACCTCGCCTGTGAAACGGGTGAGGCAAGGAATGGATAGTGTCGCCAAATGCATAGGGAAGCGTAATCTGTTCACGTTCTACACCTATAGATACGTTTGCTGATGAGAGAAGAAAGACAATTCGACGCGTTTGTGAGAAGGATGCTGCCGTCTGTGACCGCGCCGAGAGGGTGAGGTGCTATACTTCTTTATGAGGGGGTGGAAGAAATGGGGAAAGTGAGTTCCGTGAGGGCGACTTCTCCCAGGATTATCTTCCGCCTTCAGAGAGAAAAATTACTATGACCACAGCAACAAAGCCTCGGATCTATGGAAAACCAGGGAGTTCCGACAGTATCGTGACCGTGAAACCCCGCTACGAAAACTTTATCGGCGGGCGTTGGGTACCACCAGTCAGTGGTGCGTACACCACAGTTCTCAGCCCGGTGACAGGAGAAGCCTTCACCCAGGTAGCACGCTCTACAGCAGAAGATATTGAGGTTGCACTCGATGCCGCCCATGCCGCCAAAGATGCATGGGGAGAAACCGCACCCGCAGAGCGAGCGCGTCTCTTAAACAAGGTTGCAGACGCGATGGAGGAGCATCTCGAAATGCTGGCCGTCGCCGAGAGTTGGGACAACGGCAAACCTGTGCGCGAAACGCTGGCCGCCGATGTGCCGCTCGCGATTGACCACTTCCGCTACTTCGCCAGCGCGATCCGTGCGGAGGAAGGGCGCATGTCTGAGATTGACAAGAATACCGTTGCCTATCACTTCCAGGAGCCACTCGGCGTGGTGGGACAGATCATCCCCTTCAATTTTCCACTCTTGATGGCCGCCTGGAAGATTGCTCCAGCGCTGGCTGCCGGGAACTGCACCGTCGTCAAGCCAGCCAGCCCGACACCCTGGTCGATTCTCAAATTGGCCGAAGTGATCGGTGATATCCTTCCGGCTGGCGTGCTCAATATCGTCAACGGGCCAGGGGCAGAGATTGGCAAGGCTCTGGCAACCAACAAGCGCATCGCCAAGATCGCCTTCACCGGTGAGACGACGACCGGGCGACTGATTATGCAATATGCCGCCCAGAATATCATCCCATCGAGCACCGAA
>JALYTQ010000040.1 GCA_030854195.1 Chloroflexota bacterium | reverse complement strand
CTACGAGCGCGATGGCAAGGTGCAGTTCTATGCTGAAGATGCCCGCTTGCTGGGCGAGGGCGCGCTTTATCAGCGCTTCGAACAACTCAAGGCGCGCCTGGCAGCCGAGGGTCTCTTCGATGCCGAGCGTAAGCGCCCTCTGCCTGCACAGCCTGCCGTGATCGGCATCGTAACCTCTACACAGGCGGCGGCCCTGCGCGATATGCTGCGCGTACTGCGCACGCGCTATCCGCTCGTCGAGGTCATTCTCGCGCCCTCGCTGGTCCAGGGAAGCGAAGCGCCCGCCGCGATTGCTGCGGCGCTCGATCTGCTCAATGAGCACGGTGAGGCCGATGTCATTATAGTTGGACGCGGTGGCGGCTCGGTGGAGGAGCTCTGGGCCTTCAACGAAGAGGTCGTGGCGCGCGCCATCAGCCGCTCGCGCATTCCGGTCATCAGCGGTGTCGGCCACGAGACGGATTTCACGATCGCCGATTTTGTGGCGGATCATCGCGCCTCGACGCCCACCGCCGCCGCGACCGCCGCCGTTCCCGATATCGAGGAGTGGCGCGCAGATGTGCTGGAAAAACAACAGGTGCTGAGCGAGCTTATGCGCGATCGTCTCTTTGATCTGGAGGATCAGCTGAAGCACGCGCGCCGCGATCTGCAGCGCGCCAGTCCGCGCTCGCTGATCGATAGCCGCCGCCAACAGCTCGACGATCTCACCGAGCGTTTACAGATCCGTATGCAGCACAGCATCTCGCTGCGCAGCGAGCGGCTACGCGGCGTTGCCTTGCAGCTACACTCATTAAGTCCCCTGCTCACTATTGCGCGTGGCTACGCTGTCGTGCGGCGGGACGCAGATGAGAGTATCGTGGCGAGCGTGCAACAGGTGCAGGCCGGTGACGCGCTGACCATCCAGGTGCAGGATGGCTATATCCCTGTCGAAGTTCGTCCTTAGTTATTCGTAGATACTGCTTCTCCGAACACCTGAGCGACAGCTAGCCACGACAGTGGCGTTGGTGTTCGGAATAAGGATTAAGTGGTGAAGAATTGGAAGAATTGACATTCGAAGAAGCGTTTGCAGAACTCGAAGCGGCGGTTGCCGCGTTACAAGATGGTCAGATGCCCCTTGAGCAGGCGCTACAGCACTATCAAGAGGGCATGAAGCTGGCGCAACACTGCAATGAGCTGCTGCAAAAAGCGGAACTGACCGTACAGCAATTGAGCGTAGATAGTACCGGCGCGTTGTCGATACAACCCCTTGAGCTTGAGTAGCGGAGATGTTACAGAGCAAATTATGAATAATACACTTCTCGATAACCGTGTCCTGCTGGCCGCCTTTCTGGCGTGGGCCGTTGCACAGGTCACGAAGACCGTCTACGAGTTGTTCAAAGAGCGCAAACTCATGCTGAGTCGCCTCGTTTCGTCAGGCGGCATGCCCAGCTCGCACTCAGCCCTGGTGACCGGGCTGGCGACGGCGACGGGGCGCGTGGCGGGTATCGGCTCACCCGTTTTTGCTATTACTGTTGTGCTAGCGGGAATTGTGATGTATGATGCCGCTGGAGTCCGTCGTGCCGTGAGTATCCAGGCCCGCATTCTCAACCAGATGATCGATGAAGCGTTTCAAGGCCATCCCTTCGCGGAGAAGCGCCTGCGCGAACTTATCGGCCATACTCCGATACAGGTATTCGCTGGCGGCCTGCTCGGCATCGCCGTAGGCCTACTTATGACGTTCTGAATGGGGCGGCACCTTCTTGCGTATATATCTGAAGGGTGGTTGTAACCCTCCTACGTAGATAAACGTAAGTACATTTGTAGCTATAAAAAGCAGTCCTCTCTCCGTCTATACAATGCGGGGAAAGTGCAGCCGCGTGTCTGAATAACAGGTAGAGAGTATTTTCTCCAGGTTTGTGAACTATTACCTTTTGGATTTCGTTGCAATTTGTAGAGCTATGCGCTATAGTATCTGCTATAGACGGCACTTCATTCACCAGCAGAAGCTTTTTCTGGTCACTTCATAGATAAAGTTACATATTGCAATCCAATAGAGAGGCATCGTCGTATTCTGGTTAGATGCTTTGCGGTGGGAGGGTATACAATACAGCAAGGGAACGGTTCGAGTGCCTGCAATGGGACGGAGAGAACCCCCACACGGAGGCAAAAGCTGAGCAATACTTATTACCGTTCGCTTCTCTGGAATATTCCAGGTGCTGAGGAAATAGAGAATGTAAGGCGACTTGTGATAGAAAGCATTGGTAGAGAGGAGATACGATGAAGCTACTAGTCGTTGATAGTGATCGCGATCTAGTTGAGATGCTTACGAGCTGGCTAAAGACGCTTGGCTACGAAGTCCATCGTGCCTATACCGCTGAACGCGCGAAAATCGAATGGATAGAGCAGCGGCCCGATCTGGTTATTATGGATACCGCGCTCAAAGATGTAGACATGCTGTCTCTGTGTCGCGAATTGCGCAATAAGCATGATGCTTTGATACTGGTCGTCACTGACGGCAAGGATGTGCAGGACGAGGTTCGTTGCCTGGAATCAGGGGCCGATGATTATCTCCGCAAGCCTTTCTTTCCCTCTCAACTCCTTGCGCGCATTCGCGCCGTCAGTCGGCGAGCGCGTTCAACCCTGGAGCGCCGCCCTTCTTCTGTTGTGACGGTCGGGCCCATCTGTGTTGACTCTTTGCATAATGAAGTGACCATACACGGAAAAACGATGCGCCTGACTCCGACCGAGAGCAAACTGCTCCACCTGCTTGCGATCAGCGCAAATGAGGTATGTACCGCCAACCAGATCGTTATGCATGTCTGGGGCTACGATGGGGAGGGCGATGCTGGCCTGATTAAGGCGCACATCCGCCACCTGCGCCAGAAGATCGAACCGAATCCTGGCAAGCCCACGTATATTCTTACCGTTCCGGGTGTCGGCTATACCCTGGCCCGTCACGCTTCTGACGATGGGGATAGTGGGGAGCCAGCGCGTCCATTGCGTGTTGTTTCCCTCTAGCTAAGAGCCGCAACGAGAGGGTATGCCGGGTTCCATACTTTGCCCGCCATACCCTCTTTCTTTCTATTTAGAGCCTTTACCCCTGCAAACTTGCGAGCAGACGTGCCAATCCCTCTCTAAAACTTATGTGCGGAACAAAGCCCAGCAGCTCCCGCGCTTTGCTGATTGTTGCCACGCTGTCGCGCACATCCCCGATGCGTGCCGCGCGATAGTCGGCGTCGATATGAGTATCCAGCAGCTCAGAGGCGATCTGCAGGACGGTGTTGAGCGAGATGCGCTCGCCACATCCGATGTTGATAGCCTGGCCGACAGCGGCGGGTGCGGTCGCCGCGAGCAGATTCGCTTGCACGATATTCTCGATATAGACGAAATCGCGCGTTTGCTCGCCATCGCCGAAGACGACCGGGCGTTGTTTATGTATGAGCGCTGTCAGGAAGCGCGGAATGACGGCGGCGTACTCTGAAGCGGGGTCTTGCCTGGGACCAAAGACGTTGAAGTAGCGCAGCGCGACGGTTTCTACCCCATAGATGCGGCTGAACACGTTGCATAGGAACTCTCCGCTGAGCTTTTGCGCCGCGTACGGCGACATCGGCTCGGGCGGCAACTCTTCGCTCTTGGGTAGGATCGGCGCATCGCCATACACCGCCGAGGAGCTGGCGTAGACCACGCGCCTGACATCAGCGTCGCGGGCGGCGAGCAGCACGTTCTGCGTCCCAATAACATTGATCTCTAATGACGCGACCGGATCGGCGATTGATTGCGGAACCGAGGCGAGCGCGGCCTGATGGAAGATGACCTCGCTACCGCGCGCGGCGACCTTGATAGCCTCTCTATCGCGCAAGTCGCCATGAATGAATTCTACCTGACCGGGATGGCCTCGTAGCGCTTCCAGATTTAGTTGACGCCCTGTGGTAAGATTATCAAACACACGGACCAACTCTCCTCGCTTGAGCAGAGTTTCGGCGATATGTGAACCGATAAAGCCCGCTCCACCCGTTATAAGATATTTTGCCATTGTCTCTATATGCGCACTTTCCCAGGGGAACAGGCGCATTGTCCTTTCGTTTTTTCAGTAAGACAGATCTGATAGCCAGTTGTTACTGTACCAGAATTGTAGTGGTTTGAATAGAGATACATTGCCAGGAATTTTCGTTTGAAGGATTGGAGAGCCGATTATACTTATGGTATGAAGGGAGTTAGGAATGTCTGATTATTATGTTCATCCTTCGGCGGAGGTTGAAGCGGGTGCCCAGGTTGGCGCTGGAACGCGCATCTGGCGTCAGGCCCATGTGCGCGAGTATGCGCGTATCGGCGAGCAGTGCAATATCGGGAAGGGCGTGTATATCGAGGCCCACGTGCGCATCGGTTCGCGCGTCAAAATTCAGAACCACGTCTCGGTATTTGAAGGTGTAACGCTCGAAGATGGCGTCTTCGTCGGTCCCCACGTCTGCTTTACCAACGATCTATTCCCGCGTGCCATCACGCCTGACGGCAGTTTGAAGGGGGCCGATGACTGGGAGGTCACGCCCACGCTCGTCAAGTATGGAGCCTCGATCGGAGCCGCCTCGGTCGTTGTCTGTGGCGTGACCATCGGCGAATTTGCCCTCGTCGGTGCAGGCTCGGTTGTGACGAAGGATGTGGCGGCGCACGCGCTGGTCTTTGGCAATCCTGCCCGCCTGCATGGGTACGTGTGCCGCTGTGCGCGCCGTCTTACCACCGAGCCGCAAGCGGATGGAATACTGGTGGGCCGCTGCGCGCATTGCAACCAGGAGTACCGGTTCTCCGTAGCTCCTTAATAGGTACTAACAGGCTCTGCCACAAGTACTATGCGGGCCACAAGTTTGACAGATCGACATGCTTCTTTGTATTATTTGGCTGAGTAAAATAACTGTTTTGTCTAGTTGTTTTCATTTCTGAAAGGCTGCTCAGCAGGCTCAGTAGCCTCAGCAGAAGGCGGTAGCGTATAGTGCCCCAGACTAGTCCAATTGGTTCTTCATGGCAAGGCTCATTGCGCGATCTGGCAAATATCGTGCAGCAGATCAGGCGGATGCGCGCATTTGGCCGTCTCTCCCTGCGCAATACAGAGCGTCTCAGCATCGCTCACCTGTACTTCCGCGCTGGCAAACTGGTGCATATTGTGGGCAGTCGTGGGGACGCGGCTACTATTTTGCAGGATATGCAGACATGGAACCGTGGCTTCCTGCGTTTCGATCGCGGTGTGACGGTCGACGAGGTGACAGTCGATGCTGAGGGTGAGACGCGCCTGGATGATGTGCTTGTTCATCTCCACCATCGCGGCTTTGTCACGTTACCATATCCCCCGCGCATTATCGATAGCAATATTATTCCGTCACGCGACCCTGAGCAACTTCTCGCGCCCTGGGAATGGCAGGTGCTCGTTGAGGGGACACGCCGGGTTTCGCTCGCGGTTGCCCATCTTGTGGGGCCCGGTGAGGCGCTGACGGTGCTGCGCGACATTCTGGATGATTGCTCCTCGGCCTTTCCCGCCTTTGCCAGCTTGCAGATCGCGTCGTCCGGCTATCTTCAGATTGTGGATCGCTCGCACCTGGATCGCATGTCGCGTGAAGGGCTGCTCGAAGGCTTTACTGCCCTGATCGCGACCTGCCAGTATTTCTGCTCTCCCATCATCGGCGACAAAGAAGCTCATCGCCTGATTATCCAGGCGCTGCAAGATGTCGGGCCGACGCTGATCAACCTTGGCGTTTTCCAGATCGACACTCGCCTGCTCGCAAGCCCCAACTGAGCGCCCTCTTTAACGCTGCACTTGCCTGTCAGTCTATTTGCAACTTTTCTTAGCATGTGCTAATATCCTAGTAGGAAGGTCGGTTTTATAAGCAGAAATAATGGTATGTAGAGAAGTCGTGTGTCGATGAAGCTATATTCTGGTAGCAAGACTGGTAATGCGTTAGAACAGACGAAACCATCTGGTGGGAGTCCGAGGAGATTCCGTTGGCGGCGTGTTGCACTGTGGACGGCTATTATCGGGCCGGGACTGATGGTGATGCTGGCCGATACCGATGCAGGCAGTATTATCACCGCCGCGCAGTCAGGGGCCGAGTGGCGCTACGCAATGATCTTACCTCAACTCCTGTTGATCCCTATTCTTTATGTCGTGCAAGAGATGACCGTGCGCCTCGGCATGGTCACGCACAAGGGACATGGTGAGCTGATCCGCGAGCATTTTGGTTTCGGCTGGGCCATGCTCTCCGTTGTCACCCTCTTCATTGCCGCTGTCGGTGCCCTCGTGACGGAGTTCGCGGGCATCTCGGGCGTCGGCGAGATGTTTCATATTCCACCCTGGATCACGGTTCCTCTCATAACACTCCTGCTCGTCTGGATCGGGCTGAGCGGCAGTTACCACCGTGTCGAGCGTATCGGCATCGCCGTGGGGCTGCTTGAGTTGTTATTTATACCTGCCGCGCTGCTGGCCCGTCCCGACTGGTCCGAGCTTGCGCACAATCTGGCGAATCTGCCTGTACAGAATAGTGGCTATCTCTTCCTGCTTGCGGCCAACGTGGGAGCGGTCATCATGCCCTGGATGGTCTTTTACCAGCAAGGGGCCGTTGTGGACAAGCACCTGCGCGGCGGACAGCAATTGAAGGTCGAGCGCTGGGATACCTGGTTGGGCGCTATTATCACACAGGTCATTATGATCGCGGTGGTCCTGGCGGTGGCCGCAACGGTTGGGCGGACGCATCCGGGGGCTGCGCTGAATAGTATTCAGGATATCTCCGCCGCGCTCTCGCCCGCGATCGGCGTTGTCGGGGCCGTCGTTTTCTGCGGATTGGGCATGGCCGGGGCTGGCTTCCTGGCGGCCCTCGTGGTCTCGCTAGCGGGTGCCTGGGGGATCGGCGAGGCGTTCGGCATGAACCACAGCCTGAACATGCCTTTTCGCAAAGCGAAGGGCTTCTATCTTGTCTACACCATTGCCCATATCGGCGGCGCGCTCCTCGTCCTCTCCGGTATCTCCCTGATCAGCCTGACGGTAAATATCGAGGTAATGAACGCCGTGCTGCTGCCCATCGTGCTGGGCTTTTTGCTGGCCCTGGAGCACGTCGCCCTGCCGCCCGAGCAGCGTATGCGCGGCTGGTACAAATGTGTCGCCTGGGGCGTCTCGCTGTTGGTGATCGGCTTTGGGCTGTACATGGGTGCGTCTATTGTCTACACAACGTTTGTACACTAAGTCACAACTTTCAGTGCTTCCAGGTTGTCGCCTTTTTTAAGCATCTCTGGTATACTTGCTTCTGCCGGAGAATACGCGCTGATTTTCGCGAAGCTGATATTACCGATGAACCCTTTTCTCAGCCTGCGCAGCAAGCGCCGCAGAAACTTTGTAAGGGGTCTGGTGGAGAAGCTGGAGAAAGCGCAAGCAGTCATGGGTAAAGGGAGCGATAAATGAACGGGGATGACCAGAGGCAAGTACAAGAAGCGGCCAAAGAGCGCGAAGAGAGCGTTCCTGCACAGTCGTTTTTTGCTCCATATGCCCCCGAGGGTAGATGGGAAAACATCCTCACGTTGCTGGAGATTTCACCTGATGCACTGGTCCTGATCGATTCTGATGGACGCATTATGAACGTGAATAGCCAGGCTGAAGAGCTGTTTGGCTATGTTGGCTCCGAACTCAAAGGCGAGGCACTGGAAATCCTGCTGCCTGAGCGCTTTCATACTGCCCACATGCATCATCGTGAGCGGTATGCCAGCACCCCTCGCACCCGCCCTATGGGCACGGGCCTGGAATTGTATGGGCGACGCAAAGATGGCACTGAGTTTGCGGTAGACGTTAGCCTGAGTCCTCTGCTCTTTGATGGCGCGCTATACATGCTGGGGGCCGTTCGCGATATCACGATGCGTCAGCAAATGAAAGAATATGAGCGTGTGGCCCGCGAGACGGCTCAGGGTCGCCTGGCGCTCTTACAACTTGTCCTGGACGAACTACCCACGTGCGTCTATTTTGTGGCTGGCTCGGAGGCCCGCCTCGTGCTAGCCAACCAGGCCGCGGCCACCCTCTGGGGGGCCACCTGGCCTGCCGGTCAACCAATGCTGGACTTTCTGTCCACCCATCATATTCGTGTCTATGATATGAATGAGCAGGTGGTGGAACCAACTTCCCTCGCCACCATGCGTGTCCTGCAGGAGGGCCAGACGGTTTTTCAACATCAGGAGATCATTCGTCATGCCGATGGCACCAGCCTCCCGATCCTGGTGAACGCCGTGGTAGTGGATCCAAACATGCTAGCCGGATTGGAGGCAGATAGGGAAAACATACGCATCTCCTCCACTGAGCCAGCAGCGTTGGTTGTGCTGCATGATGTCACTTCTCTCAAGGAAGCCGAACATCTGAAGGATCAGCTTATCTGGCTGGTAGCTCACGAACTGCGCAACCCACTGGCCGCGCTCAAAGGCTTTGCGACGATGCTGCTGCGCCATTCCCACGGGAATAAAGGCACTCCTTTAGTCACCTGGCAAAAGGAAGCGTTTGCAGAGATCGATCTGGCGACGGATCGTCTGAATCGGCTTACAGAAGATCTCCTCGATGTAGTTCGTCTCCAGACAGGAAAATTAGTGCTCCAGCGTGAGCCTGTCGATCTTGTGGATGTCATGCGGCATGTGGTCGCGCAGATGGAGCAGAGTAGTGAGCAGCATAAGCTCACATTTTCCACATCGTTGTTGCACCTGCAGGCACAGGTGGATAGAGGGCGTATCGAGCAAGTGCTGGTCAACCTGCTCACCAACGCCATCAAGTACAGTCCAGACGGTGGGCTGATCGAGATGAGCCTGCAACAAGTGCCAGGGCAGCAGGAGGCTCTTATCACCATTCGGGATCAAGGCATTGGCATCCCACAGGCCGAGCAGGCCCAGTTGTTTGGTCGATTTTCCCGTGCCTCCAATGGAGAGAGCCAGGGGATCAGTGGGACCGGCCTGGGCCTCTATCTTTGCCACGAACTGGTCTCGCAGCATGGGGGAGATATCTGGTTTGAGTCGACAGAGGGAGTTGGTTCGACCTTCTTCCTCCGTCTCCCCCTCTTGCAAAACTAGAGTCGCTCCGGGTGCTTCTTGCTCCAATAGCGCATAAATCCTTGGACCGTCATCGCGTAGTTCGTCGCGATCTCGTAGCGCTTCAGGGCGTGTGGATCGCTCGTCACGCGCTGGAGTTCCGGTTGTGTCCGCGCAATGAGCAGCTCAATGATCTCGGCCTCGTCTTTGCCTTTGCGCATCTCGCCCAGCACGAAATCGCCCCAGGCGAAGAGCTGTTCGCGCAGGCGTTCAAGATGCTGCGTCACGTTCCTGGTGGGACCGAAGTGCGCGATATAGAGCACGTCGGGCCGTAGCCGTTTCAACGTATCGATGCTCTCGGACCACGCCTCCACGTCCAGATCGGGCGGCGGTGTTGGCGGGCGTATATAGTCGATGCCCTGCAGGCGCACGCCCGCCGTATCTCCCGCGAAGAGTTCGCCGGAGTGGACATCGAAGTAGACGACGTGGTGAACGGCGTGCCCAGGCGTGTAATGTACCTCCATGCGACGGTTGGCGATGGTCAGGATATCGCCGCCCTCGACGATGCGAATGCGCTCCTGGGGGACCGATTCTATCTTCCCCCAGAGCTCTTTCATGCGTCCGCCGTAGATGCGGGACGCGCTCGCCACCACCTTCGACGTATCGATAAGGTGTGGCGCGCCCTTGCTGTGCACATAGACGTTCGCGTGTGGCATGGAATGCAGCAGCGAACCAGTCATGCCCGCGTGATCCAGGTGGATATGCGTCAGGACCAGGTGCGTCACATCGGCGGGATCAAATCCGGCCTCGCGAATGGCGGCCAGTTGCTCTTCGAGCATACTGCCGGGACCGGGATCGATAAGCGCGATCTCGGTCTCTCCGGCGATGAGATAGGAACCGACGATTCCGGGTTCGCCCTGGAAGGGCAGAGAGATCTGCCAGACGCCAGGGCGTAGTTGTGTTGCGGCTACCAAAGCTGCTCCTTTCTCTTACTTCCTCGTTGTAATGGCTTTTGCCTGCGTGAACAGCAGCAGGTAGTCACGTCCACCCGCCTTCGAATCCGTCCCGGACATATTGAAGCCACCGAAGGGCTGAGCACCCACGAAGGCACCTGTGCATTTGCGATTGAAGTACAGGTTGCCAACGTGATACTCCTCTTTTGCCTGCTCAATGCGCTGTGCATCGCGCGAATAGAGCGCTCCGGTCAGGCCGTACTCGGTATCATTGGCGATCGCGATGGCGTCGTTGAAATCTTTTGCCTTAATGACGGCCAGCACAGGTCCGAAGATCTCCTCCTGCGCGATGCGCGCGTGCGGATCAACATCGGCAAAGACGGTCGGCTCTATAAAGTAGCCCGGACCGGAGTGGCCGCCGCCGACGACGAGGCGTCCCTCGCCCTTGCCGATCTCGATATACTCGACGATCTTCTTCAACGCGTTCTCGTCGACGACCGGACCCATGTAGATATCGGGCTGTGTGATATCACCGACCGTCAGCTTTTTCGTATTCTCGATAACCTTCTGCAGAACCTGGTCGTAGACCTGTTCGACGATAATGGCGCGTGAGCCAGCGGAACACTTCTGGCCCTGAAAACCAAAGGCCGAGGCGACAATGGCATCGGCGGCTGCCTCCAGGTCGGCGGTCTCATCCACGACGACCGCGTCTTTGCCGCCCATCTCCAGAATGGAGCGTTTCAGCCAACGCTGTCCCGGCTGGTGCTTCGAGGCGCGCTCGAAGATGCGCAGGCCGACATCACGCGAGCCTGTGAAGGCGATGTAGCGTGTTTGCGGATTATCGACCAGCGTGTCACCAACTACCGCACCCGAGCCGGTGAGGAAATTAACCACGCCAGCGGGCAGCCCGATATCCTCCAGCATCTGGAAGAAACACGCGGCAATAGCGGGCGCGGTACTGGCTGGCTTGAGAACGACCGTGTTGCCAGCGACAAAGGACGCGCTGGTCATGCCGACCATGATCGCGCACGGGAAGTTCCAGGGCGGAATGACGGCCCCTACACCGAGCGGAACGTAGACGAGCCGGTTATCCTCGCCAGGGACCTGCGTAACAGGTTGCTCGCCAGCCAGGCGCATCATCTCGTGCGCGTAGAACTCCATAAAGTCGATCGCCTCGGCGGTATCCGCGTCGGCCTCGACCCAGCTTTTGCCAACCTCGTAGATCATCCAGGCGTTCATAAGAAAACGCCGCTCGCGCAAGAGATCGGCGGCCCTGAAGAGATATCCGGCGCGCTCCTCAGCGGGTACGCGCCGCCATGTCTCGAACGCCTGCGCCGCGGCCTGTACAGCCTGGTTGGTCTGTGCGACCGTGGCACGCGCAAAATAGCCCACGACCTGCTCCGGCTGTGCGGGATTGAGCGAGGCGAACGTCTCCTCGCTGCTAATGTGCTTGCCACCGATCACCAGGGGATAGGTGCGTCCAAGCTCGCTTTTCACCTGTGCCAGGGCCTGCAACTGTGCCTGTTTGTTTTTATCGTGAGTAAAATCGGTAAGCGGCTCGTTTGTAAACGGCGTTTGAGCGCGTGATGCTACACTTTCGAAAACTTTTGCCATGCGATTGCTCCTTCAAAACACTTCATTGTGTAGGGACGGTTGTTTCCCTCATTGTATCTCATAGACCGGGAGTAGTGGTAGGTGCAGCTAACAAAGCATGCAGAGAATTTCCCCCTTGACAAATATAGTTTGCCGCCTTACAATTTGCATAATAATTATATAGTATCGATGGGCGTGGGGTGTGGAGGAAAATACATAATATTTGTACGAAGGAGAAAGTTATGCAAGTCCCAGCACAAACGGGGGCGGAGCGCGGAGGGAGTCTGGCGTATAAATGGATCGTTGCGATCGTGGTTATTTTCGGCATCTTCATGAGCATTCTTGACACTACTATCGTCAACGTTGCCATTCCTCGCCTGCAAAGTGCCTTTGGCGTCAGTCTGAACCAGGTGCAGTGGGTGGCGACCGCCTATTTGCTGGCGCAAGGCGTTTTCACGCCTCTCACACCGTTTCTCGCCGCTCGCCTCGGCATCAAGCGCTTCTACATTATCGCGCTGGCGGTCTTTATCACGGGATCAGCACTGTGCGGCCTGGCCTGGAGTTTGCCTGTGCTCATCTTCTTCCGCGTCCTGCAGGCAGCCGGTGGTGCTGTCTTGCTGCCAATGTCCATTACCTTGCTGTATAGTGAGTTCCCGCCGGCTGAGCGCGGAACGGCCATCGGTACTCTGGGTATCCCCATTCTGATTGCGCCCGCGCTGGGACCCACCATCGGTGGCTACCTCGTCACCTATTATGGCTGGCAGCTGATCTTTTACATCAACCTCCCCATCGGCATCGTCGGCATCATCCTGGCGCTGATGCTCCTACGCCCTTCGCCGCCCGAACCGCTACGCCGCCGCTTTGATTTTCTCGGTTTCATCTTCTCGGCGATCGGCCTGGCTTCTTTGCTCTATGGTCTTTCGGATGCTGGCACCGACGGTTGGGGATCGACTACGGTAATCGGCTGCCTTGTGGTGGGCGTTTTGTTCTTAGCCATCTTCGTGATAACTGAATTGATGGTTGCCAGGAGGGAGCAGCAGCCCTTGCTAGATATGCGCACCTTCGCCAACCTGCCCTTCACAACCAGCAGCATTGCATCTACCCTGGTCGTGTTTGCCCTGTATGGAGGATTGTTCCTGGTGCCGCTGTACCTGCAAAGCATACGCGGGCTGAGTGCTTACCAGGCTGGCCTGATTCTGCTGCCCCAGGCCATAGGCTCTATGGTGGCGACCCTTGTTGGTGGACGGCTGGTGGACCGCATCGGGGTGAGGCCGGTGGTGTTCACGGGTTTGATCATTCTGGGCTTTGCGCTGTGGCGCTTCTCGTTCCTCTCATTATACACGCCCTATTCCGAATTCCAGATCTTGTTGATTCTGCGCGGTCTGGGACTCGGCCTGTGCGCCCAACCATTGACCGTTTCATCGCTGTGGACGATTCGGCCACGCGACCTGCCCCAGGCGAGTGCGCTCAGCTCAGTGATACGCTTCGTTGGTAGTTCGATCGGTGTTGCCGTGCTCTCTACAACCGTGCAGACACAGACGAAGTTACACTACAGCCACCTGGCGGAGCAGGTTACTGCGTCCTCTCAGTTGGGCCAACTTATTCCAAAGCTAGCGGCTCTTTTCGTAGCACAGGGTGCAGGCACCACCTTAGCGATGCAAACAGCAATACAAGTGGCGATTGAGGAGTTGCAGTTGCAGGCATACATGCTAGCGATGAATGATGCCTTTCGGCTCACGCTGTTCGTTGCCGTGCTCGCGTTCATATCGGTCATCTTTGTCCGTGGTGGTCGCCAGAGGGCTGGTCGCCCGGTGCAAACCCAGAACGCGGTGGAAACTGATGAAGAGCGGAGGGCTCGCGAAGAGGCTAGACTGGCAGTTTAATGGAGAAGAAGGTAATGGTGGCCTGAACCGCCACTACTATTCTGTTAAACATCATGTGATCCCAATCTCCAACCAGAACAATTGGGGTAGGGACTAGCTTGAGCGCGTCCGTGATTGATCATGTTCCTCTCCGTTCCACCTGATTGCGACGTGGAGGAAATCGATAAATCGCGGACGCCGTGAACGTAGTCCCTACCTCAGGATAGGTTCTATGAGGGTTGACAGAGCGGTAGGGACCACGTTTGCCTGGTTGGGAGAAGAGGGGGACCACTATTCCAGTCCGGCGAGAACGTGTTGCACTTCTTCTGCCAGCTTTTTCTGGGCGAGGGTCGAGGTGCCATTGAAGCCTGCGCGCACCTGTTTGAGGGCCAGCATATAAGCGATCTTAAAGGCGTCCTCTCCTGGCACCTCTTTATCTGGAAGAATGCCGGAACCCTCCCAGCTTGTCTTCGTAATGGGATTGATTGCGCGACCGACAGGAATCCAGCAGCCGAACTGCTCCGTCAACTGAAACTGCTGACGCGGATTGGCGGCACCGCTGGTAGGCTCGCCTACGATCGTCGCGCGCTGCCGGCTCTGCAGATCATAGGCGAACTCTTCCGCCGCCGCTGGCGTATTCTTGCCGATCAGGATATAGATGGGCTTATCGACATAACGCTGACCGGGCACATAGGGGAGGGTCCAGAACTGCTGCGTACTGTCGCTTGCGCGCCAGTAGATATCGTTCAGGTGGACTGGCTCCGGCGGAAAGAAGTAGCTGGCGAAGAAATTGACCATGGCCGGATCGCCGCCGGTAGATGTGCGTAGATCGATAATGAGCGTATTGGTATAGGCAATAAAGTCCATCGTCGTAATGGCGGCCCTGACCGCAATGGATGGTGAGAAAAAGGTATGGATGCTCAGATAGCCTATATTCCCCGCCAGACGCTCCACCTTTTCGAAACCATAGTTAAAGAGCGCCCCGCCCGCGCTTTTGGAGAGATCCATCTCATCCAACGCGCTACCCGTCTCTGGATCTTTACAGAAGACGACGAGCTGCTTATCCTTGCTGATCTCTTGCAGGTCCTCGGTAAGTGTATGCGCGAACTGCTCTGCATCAAGAATTGTGTCATAGGCACCACTGCTCTGCTTCTGGTACAGGGTCAGCGCCATTTCCTCTACGACCGAGGGAAAGACATAATGTGCGTGAAGATTGCCAATAAGGGTAGCGATAATTTCGGAACGAGCTGTGCTGTTCAAGCGACTGGTCTCTTGAAGCATTTTTTCCCTCCCAAAGGAATAGAAATGGATAACTGCGACGGGTGCGTCAGTTAATGAAAAATTTATAGAACTTTTCAAGTCTCCTCGAAAAATATAGATCACTGTTACGGTATATCAGCAATAACGTAGTTGGACCTGCGACGGTCGAGCGCCTATGACTTTCTTCCTTATTCACCTGCTTGCTGCCTGAACATGGATGTATAATTTACCATACAACCCTGGCATTTGATAGTGCATTTGCAAAGCGAATCAAGCAAGCCTTTCTGCACATTTTACAGTGCAACACGAAAAACATGGTAGCACTAAAGTTACCATGTTCCCGTGTGGGAATATGTCTACTCTATACGCTGAGCCGCTCAAAAAGCTCGCAAGCGCATCCTTATCGACATAAAAGTGCATCGGCGGTCAGCGACAGGAGTGTCATGCCGACACAGAGCAGCGCGACGCCTGGCCACCCGGTCCGCTCCAGCAGCAAACCCGGCAGGACTGCGCCCAGGCTGCCGCCGAAGTAGTAGAGCGAGAGATACATCGACGCCGCCGTCCCCTTTGCCGTTAGCGCCTGTTCCCCCAGATACAGGTTAGCGGCGGGCAGCGTAGAGAACATGCCCAGGGTGAGCAGGCCCAGGCCAACCAGCACGATTGGCAAAACCGGAACCAGCGTAATCAACAACCCGACGATAGCCAGGCTGTTACTGAGGGCGATCGAGCGCCGCGAGCCGATGCGCCCTGCCAGTGTCCCCGCCGCTGGTGAGAAGATGCCCGTGAGCCAGAGCAGGTAGACGAGGCTTAGTGCTATAGTGGGCAGGCGAAACAGCGGTCCGGTGAGGTAGTAGGGTAGGTAAGTGAAGATGCCGATAAAGCCAAAGAAGCTGGCGAAGCCGATGATAAACGCTCCCACGAGGCGACGATTGTGCAGATGCAACGCCATATCGGAGAGCGTCTGACGCACGAACGCCGCTCCGCTCTCGCTGGAACGTTTCTCTAACTGCCGTCCTTTTTTGCCGTAGGTGTCGGGCAGGAACTTCCACATCATCAGTGCCGCGATGAGCGTTGGCGGAGCGAAGGCAAGCATAGCGACGCGCCAGCTGAAAAAGCCCGTCAGCGCCGCGCTCCCTGTACGCGCAAAGAGTCCACCCAGCGTCAACCCGCTCACATAAATGCCCATAGCGAGGCCGCGCCCTTTGCCGCGAAACTCTTCATTCACATACGCGATTGCGACGCTGGTGAGGCCCGCGATGAGCAGCCCCTGCAAGGCGCGCAAGACGACCAGCAGCGCGAAGTTCGGCGCGAAGCCACATAGTAAGGTCGGAATCGTCACCAGCAGGCTTGCCACCACCATCACAGGCTTGCGCCCAACCAGATCGGAGATCGGTCCATAAAAGAGCGCCCCTATCGCCACCGCCAGCACGAGGACGGAGACCGTCAATCCCGCCGTGGGCGCGCTGACGTGGAAATCCTCTCCGAGCACCGGCAGGATCGCCTGTGTCGTGTACATATTGGCAAAGATGAACGCGGATACCAGGAAGAGCGTGACCAGCGCGGCAACCCGTGGGCGCTCCTCACTTCGCGGCGTGGATGGATATGGTGTGGACATACTTTATCCCTATTCTGGCTTGCGTGCTGATATGGCGTACATCAGCGGGAGATTAGGCTTTCCTTCCGGCAGATACCAGCGGCGTTCGGACTCGCGCATCTCGTTGAATGGTTTGAAGCCATTGCTATAAGGGTACTCCTGCAACGTCGTGAGCTGCAAGCCCGCCTCTAGCAGTGCCGTAACGACCTCGCCGATGCCCCATTGAAACTCGTGTGACTTATGAGAGTTTTTGAAATCCTGAACGCCTGTCTCGAATATTGAGCCTGGCATTCCCTCGCCGGTCGTTGCCACATAATCGCTGATTCCTTCTTCCCACGTCCACGGTTTTCCGTCAGTGAAGTAGGGGAGTGTGCGCTGCAACTTCTCATCATACAATGATAAGATCGGGTGATATTCCACAGTAATGAAGCGACCACCAGATTTCAGGATAGCTGCAATGCCTCGCGCCCAGGTGTGTATATCTGAGAGCCAGCATATGGCACCATAGGAGCAGAAGACGATATCGAACTTGATCCCTGCCTGGGCCGTTTGCCGTAGCCAGTCGTAAACATCCATACGCACAAACGTAGCTGGAACACCGGAGTCCGTCGAGAGCTGACGCGCGAACTCGATAGCGGTATCGCTGATATCGACGCCTGTGACGCTAGCGCCCATCTGCGCCAGACTGAGCGCGTCCTGGCCCGCGTTACATTGCAGATGCACAAGTGTCAGGCCAGTGATGTCTCCCAACAGCCCTTTCTCTTCGCGGTAGAGCTTGTTCCCACCATTGCGGAAGAACTTCGCCTGGTCCCCTTTATGGCTATTATGGGCGATGGTCGCTTCGTTCCAGGAGAGACGATTCTCTTCGTGGTACTTATTCATGCTTTTGTTCCTATCCCTGAATCATCGACTCTATACGATGCTCTTAATTATAATATGTTTACCGCATCAACTTCTGCCACTTCACCAGGCAGGGAGAGGCGAAGAAGAGTTTGCAAAAATGGCTGTCACTTTTCGCCCATCTTTAAACGTAATACCAGTATCAAGTATTCGCGGCATCTTCTACACTATGTTGTTTAAGTGGCAAAATTGCATGTACCAATGGAGGTATATATGGCTCTCCAGGGTCGGGATTCGGCGCAATCAGCCCCCGCAACACACGCAAGGCGTCCTTTGTCCGTCTACTTCATAGCTGCAATCGCTGCTCTCGGTGGCCTGCTTTTTGGCTATGATACAGGAGTTATATCGGGCGCGCTCCTCTTCCTCAAACAGACTTTTGCACTGAATTCTACGCAGCAGGAGATTGCAACCAGTGCTGTCCTCGTAGGAGCGATCATCGGAGCGATCTCGGCGGGGCGCATCAACGATGCCATTGGCCGTAAAAAGACGCTCCTGCTGCTTGCCGTAATCTTTACGCTGGGCGCAATAGTTACGGCTTTCTCACCCAACTTCATATTCTTCCTTATATGTCGTGTTGTTGTTGGTCTTGGCATTGGTGCCGCGGCCAGCGTTGTACCGATCTACATTTCAGAGATTGCGCCCGCGCGGTTGCGCGGTTCGCTGGTCACGTTCAACCAGCTCGCGATCACCGTGGGCATCGCGGTCTCCTACTGGGTCGATCTCGCCTTTGCGCATTTCGGTATGGGATGGCCGCCTATGTTTGCGGCAGCGGCGGTTCCCAGTATCCTCCTCTTCCTGGGCATGCTCCTCTGCCCCGAGACGCCGCGCTGGTTCGCTGGCAAGGGACGCTGGGATGAGGCGCGAGGGGTTATCGAACGCATCAAGGGAACCGATCCTGATAAAGAGATCGCTGACATTCGCGCTTCACTACGTGAGGAGCGCCAGCAGGCTGGTTATAAAGAACTCTTCAGTCCCGGCGTGCGCGCCGCGCTCATTGTCGGCGTCGGCCTGGCGGTCTTTCAGCAGTTTGTTGGTATCAATACGGTCATCTACTACGCGCCTACCATCTTCCAGCAGGCAGGTTTCGCCAGCGCGAGTGCGGCCATTTTCGCAACGAGCGTCGTGGGTATCGTGAACGTATTGGCCACCATTGTCGCCATCTTCCTGGTCGATAGGGTTGGTAGGAGGGTACTACTCCTCTCTGGCTCTGTCATCATGTTTCTCTCACTGGTAGCTATAGGGTTCATCTTTGCGACCCATCCCAAGCATGTGGGTGGTCTGACGTTGACCTCGCTGATCGTCTATATCCTTGCGTTCGCCCTCAGCTTTGGCCCGGTCTTCTGGGTAATGAGCGCCGAGATCTTCCCGACGCGCGTGCGCGCTGCTGGTGCCTCTGTCAGCTCGTTCTCGAACTGGGTAGCAAACTTCCTGGTGAGCCTCACCTTCCTCTCACTTATCGGGGCGATAGGCGAAGCATTCACTTTCTGGTTGTTTGCTGTGATGGCGGTGTTGGCTTTCCTGTTCTGCTGGCGTCTTGTGCCGGAGACGAAGGGCAGGTCGTTGGAACAGATCGAGCACTATTGGGAGAATGGACGGCACTGGGACGAGGCGGCGTAAATTCCACCTCTCTAATCGCGTCTCCTCAACTCTGTTTGTTGATGATGCATGTATACTAGGAATGTACACGTTCCATGTTCTCTCCTCACAAAACATTCCGGGTCAGGAAGTGGCCCACAGGGGACGCGCCCCTGTCCAAGCCCTTGTCTTGAGACGTGGGGTACTTCACAATATGTGTGAGGAGAGAACAGTAGCGAGTGGCAGTTATGCAGCTTTTTAGATGAGGCCGCATAACTGGCACAGGTCGGCTTATTCATCGTTAAGAAGTCCTTGATGGGGCTGCTTTCTTCCTCATAGAGAACATAAGCTCCGGTTTTCCCCCCCCAACGCATTTGCGTACTTCTGTTCTAGTGGAAGGTGCTTTTTGGTCGTCTCCGTAGTATAATGGTGGGGACATTATTATACGATGTGAGGAGATGCATATTGATGGCACGAGAAGAGTTTCCACTAGAGCTACAACTACGCAAAGATGTACAGGAGGCGCAGCGCGCTCGCGATCAGGTGAAGCTCGATACACTGCGCATGGCGCTGGGCGCTATCCATAACCTCGAAGTTGCGCGCACCGATCGCAAGAATCCTGAACATGGTCAGCCGCTTACCTCCGCGGATTGCTTGCGCGTCCTGGAGCAGGAAATGAAGAAGCGTAGCCAGGCAATTCCCCTCTACAAGCAGGGCGGGCGCATGGATCTGGTCAAGAAGGAGCAGCGCGAGATGGAGATCCTTCAGGCGTATGTGCAGTCCGGCCAGCTTGACGATGAGGAGCTGCGTTCGATCATTGCCCGCCTGATAGCGGAGAATGGCAAAGATTTCCGCAAAGTGATGCCGTTGGCCTCTAAAGAAACCAGAGGGCGCGCCGATGGGAAACGTGTGAACACTCTTGTGCGCGAGATGACGCAATAGGAGGATATCTCATCAATCCAACCAGGGCAATTCAAATTTCAACTACACACCTCCCTAAGAGGGCCGCTTGTGGATTGATGGCGCTGAGGATGTGCCGTTTGAATTGTCCGGCGGATTGGGATTGACAATACCTGTTTTAGTCCGTAGGATATAAACATTCAGTTCTTTTCTCTATCTGTAACCCTTCCTGAAAAGGTTCCTCACCTGGAGGCTCTGGCTCTAACATGAAAATCTACAACACCCTGACAAAGCAAATCGAGGAGATTATTCCACGCGAACCATACAAACTCAAGATGTACTCGTGTGGTCCGACCGTGTACCGCTATATTCACATCGGCAACCTGCGTACCTTTACGATGGCGGACTGGCTGCGACGGACTTTCGTGTATCGGGGCTTTGAGGTGCTGCACGTCAAAAATATTACTGATGTGGGCCATATGCGCCAGGAACTGTTGGACCGTGGTGAGGATAAAATGATCGCCCAGGCGCGCAAGGAAGGCAAGACATCGCTGGAGATCGCCCAGTTCTATACGGAGGCGTTCCACGAGGACGAGGACGCGCTGAATATTCTGCCCGCGCATGTCTTTCCGCGCGCGACGCAGCATATCCCCGAGATGATTACGATTATTCAGGAGCTGTTGGCGAAGGATATTGCCTATGAGGTCAACGGCTTTATCTACTACGATATCAAGCGCTTTCCCAGCTATGGGAAGCTGTCGGGCAATCTGCTCGAAGGCATGCTGGCAGGTGTGCGCGAGGGCGTGGATACCGATCGTCACAATCCGGAGGATTTCCCTCTCTGGAAGCCAGCGGAGCCGGACCGCGAGATGGCCTGGGATAGTCCCTGGGGGCGCGGCTTCCCCGGTTGGCATATCGAGTGCTCGGCGATGTCCATGCGCTACCTGGGACCGCATTTCGACATGCATACGGGCGGCGTTGACAATATCTTTCCGCATCATGAAGATGAGATCGCGCAGAGCGAAGGTTTTACAGGCGAGCAGTATGTGAACTATTGGGTCCACGCGCAGCACCTGTTGGCCGATGGGCAGAAGATGGCGAAATCCACCGGCAACGCCTATACGCGCTCGGAGATCGAGGGGCGTGGCTTCGATCCGATGGCCCTGCGCTACTTCTACACAACCGCGCTCTATCGCAGTCGACTGAATTTCACGTTCCGCGCCCTGCAGGCAGCCCAGACCGCACTTGAACGCCTGCGCGACCTGGCTTATCGACTCTTTACCCAATCTGATAAAAGCCTCGCCCTATCAGATGAACCGCCTGGACACCAGCCCTGGCTTGACGAGTTTCTGGCCCAGGTCGAAAACGATCTCAACATGCCACGCGCTATGGCGGTCGTCTGGTCCATGCTGCGTTCCAACAAGCTCGATCCCACCACGAGAATACGTCTGCTGCTTGATTTTGATCGCATCCTGGGCTTTGATCTAAAAAATTACCTGACGAGCGATCGTCCTCTGAAGAGACTCGACCCGCAGGCGTATCTTGCCGCCGTGCCGACGGAGATTGCTGAACGTGTCCAGGCGCGCTCAGCGCTGCGCCAGCACGCGGACTACTCGCACGCCGATGCTGTACGCGCGGAACTGGGCGAGGTTGGCTACACGGTCAGGGATACACCGCGTGGTACGCTGGTGGTGCCGCGCCGTCCCGAGGACGAATTCGTCGTTCTGTCGAGCTCAAGCGACGCGCCCGATAATACGCACGCGCCGGACCTCTACGATTTCTCAATCAACCTGCTGGCGCACAATAGCCGCGAGGATCTGGAGCGCTATGTCAAGAGTATCTGCCGCCACGCGGGGCAGCGTCACCTTGAGCTGGTCATCATCGAGAACGGCTCGACCGACGATACTCTCACCTACCTCGAACAACTGGCGCGCCAGGGTGAGCTTGTCGCGGAGAGAGGGCAACCGCTTGGTCTGCAGGTGCTCTTCGCCGATCACAACCTTGGTTTCGCCGCTGGACGTAACGCCACCATGCGCGCCAGCAGGGGGCGCAACATCGTCCTGCTAGATACTTCCATCGAAGTGACGGGGGATATCTGGACGCCGCTGGAAGCCGCGCTTGCCGATGAACAGGTCGGTGTTGTGGGTCCCTACGGTCTTGTAACCGAGGATCTGCGCGAGTTCTGCGAGGCAGCTGGTCCCGACGTTGATGCGATCGAGGGCTACTTGATGGCCTTCCGCCGCGCCTTGCTGCCTGAGATCGGCTGGATCGACGAGAAGTTCCGCTTCTATCGCTTGATGGATATCTATCTCAGCTTTTTCTTCAAGACAGCGGGCTATCGTGCCGTAGTGACTCCGCTGGTGGCTGAGCGCGTCGAGAAGCATCCGCATCGCGAGTGGTACAGCTTGAGCGAGGACGAGCGCGCCACGAAGAGCAAGAAAAATTACGACATCTTCCGCGATCGCTGGCATCACGGTGAAAGTCTGCTTGCTGCCAACTACGATCCGCAACATAAATGGTTTGGTCACGATCATCCCCATCACCTTGAGGGGACACACACGCACGCGCCCAGCGAGCTGCCACCTCCCGGCACGATGCATACCCATACCCATCAACACTGGCCCGACCATTCTCACGAGCATCCGCACTATCACAATTAGATGCGTAGTGGATGTGTATGAGGCAAACCTCTACCCGCTTCCACATGAGGTTTGCGCCCTGTAGTGAGGATGGCGAATAATAGAATTCTGCACGGATGCGCAGTGTTAGCTCTTTTAGGAGTGTCTCATGCTTGAGGTAGATGATGTCCTTACAGTCTACGCGCACGAGCAGTTGTCGCTTGTCGAGAACGCTCGTGTTGTTGTAATCGATGGCGATATAGGCCCTATCGATATTGCCTATCAGCAGGCGCTCTGCTCCCATGTAGAGGGTGGCGGTGGACTGGTCTTTCTCGGTAATGCGGTCGAAGCGTATCTTGAATATGAATTGTTGGGAGATCTGCTGGGATCAGTGCACGGAACCAGCGCGCCGCGCTGTGAGCTGATTGTACGCGTGGCGACTCCCGATCACTACATCACGCGTCGCGTCGATGCCAGCTTCGCCATTGTTGATTCCACCTATCTCCTCACGGCGATCCCAGCGGATGCCCAGGTGCTCTTACAAACATCGTGGCGCTACACGACCTGCGCTCTGGCCTATGTGCGCGAGTATGGGCGAGGCCGCGTCTTCTGCGCCACACCTGGCACGCAGCCTGAAACGAAGTCATACCCTGTCTTTGAACAGATTGTTGCGCGTGCCATTCGTTATGTCGGGCGGGAGGACCGCGAGGAGCGCCCGGCCAATGTGGCGATGATCGGCTACGGCGCGATCGGTTTTGAGCATGGTACGGCCATCAGCAATGTGCCCGGACTCGCGTACGCGCTGGTCTGCGATCGCAACGAGGCCCGCCTACAGACTGCCCGTCAGGCGTTCCCCGGTATACGCACCTGCACCGACCTGGCCGAAGTAGCGAATGATCCAGCCATTGATGTCGTTATTGTCTCAACTCCGCCCAATACCCACGCCGATATCACCATGCAGATGCTGCGCGCGGGCAAGCACGTTGTCAGCGAGAAGCCCTTCTGCCTGACGACCGCCGAGGCCGATGCGATGATTCACCTCGCTGAAGAGATGTGTCGCGTGCTCACGGTCTACCAGTGTCGGCGCTGGGACCCTGACTACCTGGCTATCCAGCAAGTGCTCAAGCGCAACGTTATCGGACCCGTCTTCCATATCGAGACCTTTATTGGTGGCTATGGGCATCCCTGCGACTACTGGCACTCGCACGAACCCATCT
>JALYTQ010000266.1 GCA_030854195.1 Chloroflexota bacterium | reverse complement strand
TGCACCAGGTCGGGAAGCCGTTCGGTAAAGATTCGACGTGGGCAAGCCTTTGTATTACAAACAAATTTGCGAACCGTTAAAGCCAGTGTGACCAATCGTCCTGCACAGGGGACATCAGCCACTGTTCGGCCATACCTTCCATGAATCCGTTCGGATAATTGCTGGCAAAAGGGACAGGAAGCACTCTTGAGCGTACATGAAATCTGGAGCGTCAGGCGACTCTTGGTAGGATAGACAGCTTCAACCGCTATGTTCTCAGGCAAAAGGAACAATGCAGCGAGTGTTTTTGTATCTGGAGAACTCATTGATGCAATCCTCCTCTCTTACATCCGCGTGTCCAATTGCATCAATTTAAATCTATCACAAAACTGAGGTTTTGCCGAAGCAAGCAGGCTCACTTACTGTGAGGATGAGCCTACAAAAGTTGCCTGGCTTTTACTGCCCGAGGCTACTTTTGTGCTTAGTAGAATGCTCAGACCCCACTAATCACCTTGCGCGATGCTCTGCTCTTCGTACTGGTGGCGCAAGACCTTCTTGTCGAATTTGCCGACGCTGGTCTTGGGGATGGCGTCGATGAAGACAACGCCGTCGGGGAGCCACCATCTGGCGATGCGGGGACGCAGGTAGTCAAGGATCTCTTCATCAGTGACCTGGCCGACGTAATCGGGCCGGGGCACGACGTAGGCGAGGGGGCGCTCGGACCATTTGGGATGCGGGACGCCGATGACGCACGCCTCCAGGACTTTGGGGTGGCCCATGATGATGCCTTCGACTTCGACGGAGGAGATCCATTCGCCGCCCGATTTGACAAGATCCTTTGTGCGATCGACGAGCTGGAACGTGCCCTCGCTATCAACGACGGCCACATCGCCTGTGCGCAGCCAGCCGTCGGCGAACTTCGCGTTTGATTCGGAGTCGTTGAAGTAGGCGCGCGCGATCCAGGGGCCACGCACCTGCAATTCACCGAAGCTTTGATTGTCCCAGGGCACTTCTTGCCCACTCTCGATATTGACAACGCGGAACTCGACGCCGGGCAGCATTGTGCCCTGCCTGGCTTTAATATCGAATTGTTTTTCCAACGGCAGATCTTGCTGATAACTGCGCAGATGGCTGACGGAGGCCAGAGGCGATGTTTCGGTCATACCCCAGGCATGCACAATATTGACATTCTTGCGATAGAGCCCTTCGATCAAGGCGCGGGGAACGGCTGAACCGCCGCAGTAGATAGCGCGCAAGGCCGAGAAATCAAACTGTTCTTTATCCAGCAGGTGCAACAGGCCGATCCAGATAGTGGGCACGCCAGTTGCGAGGGTAACGCGCTCCTGCTCCATCATCTTTGCTATGCGCAAGGGGTCCATGAAGCGTCCGGGCATCACGATCTTCGATCCCACCATGACCGCCGCGTGTGGAAATCCCCAGGCGTTAGCGTGGAACATGGGTACGACGGGCAGCGTGACATCGGTCTCTGAAAGCGCGGGGCCGCTGGCGCTGCCTACGCCTGTGGAGTGCAGATAGATGGAGCGATGACTGTAGATGACGCCTTTCGGATTGCCGGTGGTACCGGAGGTGTAGCACATGGCCGCGGCGGCGTTTTCGTCCAGTTCGGGCCATTGGTAGGTAGTGGGACTGTCCGCGATAAAGGTTTCATAATCGACTGACGGCTGCAGTTTATTGCTGGCGTACGGTGCCTCGCCCATGATGACATATTGCTTGACGGACGGAAGCTGGTCCGCGACCTTCTCTAGCACGGGCACCAGGTCGCCGTCAACAAAGATGATCTTGTCCTCTGCATCGTTGATGATGTATACAAGCTGCTCAGGGAAGAGACGAATGTTGAGCGTGTGCAGCACGGCACCCATGCAGGGAGCGGCAAAGTAGAGCTCCAGGTGGCGATAGGTGTTCCAGCCAAACGTCGCGACGCGATCGCCATCCTCTATCCCGAACTGGTGCAATGCATGGGCAAGCTGGCGTACTCGCTTGCTCCAATCGCCATAGGTATAGCGATGCGGCTCGCCATCGGTCTGCGTTACAATCTCTTTACGGTAAAAGAGACGCTCAGCACGATTGAAGGCATGCTGTAACGTCAACGGGTAGTTCATCATTAAACCTTGCATCAGAGAACCTCCTCGATGAAGCTAAGTATACAAAACAAGCAGGCGGGGAATCAGGAAATCTCGTTTGATTATATCTTATCTTCAGCATGAAAACCAAAGATTCAGGCCCAATATGATCTACGATGGAAAGATCAGTGGTCTATCCCTTCGATCTCTGATGCAGCGGTGGCATCGCCGTGTTGCGCGGCCCAGCGCAGCGCCTCGGCTGCCAGATAGAGCGAGCCTGTGACACAGATCAGGTCGTCGCGCTGAGCAAGGGTGAGCGCGCGCTCTATCGCCTGCGCGCTTTCTTGCGCGACATGCACATGCACGGCAGGCGCGTATTCAGCAAAGGCAGCTTGCAACGTCTCGATAGAGGCGGCGCGTGGACTCTTCATATGTGTCAGCACCACGCTATCGGCGCTGACAAGCTCCTTGACGATGCCCGCGATATCCTTATCCCGCTGCACATTCAAGACAAAGATCAGACGCTGCATGGGAAACGAGGAACGCAGCGCCTGCAGCAGCTTTTGCATTGAGTCAGCGTTGTGTGCTCCATCCACGACGAGTGTTGGATTGTGGCCGACAACCTCTATACGCGCAGGCCAATGAATCGTGCGCAGACCTTCGCGCAGAGCCTGTTCATCCCAGGCGACGCCCCGCTCGCGCAGCATGTCGAGCGTTGCCACCGCCACTGTAGCATTTTCAAGCTGGTGCTGCCCCGCCAGTCCTATGACGAGATGTTCATAGACGCGCTGTGGCGTCCAGATGGTGAAACGCTGCTCCCCTGGCCGTTCAAAACTGCGCTCATCTAGACGATACAGGTACTCTGCCTGGGGCAAGCGCCCGGCGTTAACCTCTGCCTGGGCGGGATCGCCTTCCCTGGCGGCGACGCGGACCATGCGCGCCTGCCGCTGTTGCGCGATAGCGGCGATGGCGAGCAGCGCTTCGGGAGATTGCGCGGAGGTGACAAGGATGCCAGCTTGCTTGATGATGCCAGCCTTCTCTGTCGCGATCTTGCCCAGTGTATCACCGAGGATATGCATGTGGTCAAAACTGATGGAGGTGATAACGGAGACCAGCGGCTGCAGGATATTGGTGGCATCCAGCCGTCCGCCGATACCGACCTCTACCACCGCATGCTGCACGTGTTGACGCTGAAAGTAGAGGAACGCCAGCGCTGTGCCGATCTCGTAGGTGATGAACGGACCGAACTCATTGCGCGCCTGAACCTCCTGCACGGCGGCAGCGACTTCAGAGATCAGCGCCGCTACCTCCTCCTCGCGAATGAGCTGCCCGTTAACGCGCATCCGCTCGCGAAAGGTGTGCAGGTCCGGCTGCGTATACAATCCGGTGCGCAGACCAGCGTGGCGCAGCACATTCTCTATTAAAGCGGCGGTCGAGCCTTTGCCCTTTGTGCCCGCAATCAACGTGCTCGTGTAGTGCTGCGGCGGATTGCCTAGACGGGCCAGGAGAGCACCGATACGCGGCAAGTTTTCGTTGCGGTCACGTGTATACGAGCTGCCGCGTTCAAAGTCACTGAAACCATAGATATATGCAAGAGCTTCCTGGTAATTCACAGCTACATTCTTTCTCTCAACCTACACATTTTTTGTTAACGTGAACGTGCCGCGCACAATGGCATCGCTCATCTTCACAACGCGCATCATCTCATACACGTCGTGTACGCGGACGATATCCGCTCCCTGCGCGATGCCCAGGGCAACGGAGGCCGCCGTTCCCTCCAGGCGCTCGGAGACTGGCAGGCCGCCCAGGACCATGCCAATGGTCGATTTGCGCGATGTGCCTAATAAAATGGGACGACCGAGCGCGCGCAGTTCTCCTAAACGCTGCTGCAGGGTCAGATTTTCTGCGGGCGTGGTGCCAAAGCCAATGCCGGGATCAATGATGATACGCTCCCACGCAATGCCCGCCGCCAGCGCGAGGTCGATACTGCCAGCCAGGAAACGCGTGACATCGCTAACGATCTCTCGTCTTTGATATTCTCGCATGTTCGCCATCAAGATCACCGGAACGCCGTGCTCGCGGGCAACGTCCGCCATTTCAGGATCGCGGCGCAGCGCCCAGATATCGTTGATGACGCTGGCACCTGCTTTGAGCGCCTGGTCCGCAACCTCCGCTTTATAGGTGTCGATCGAGATGATTATTTCGGGCGGCAGCGCCTCCCGCAACGCATGGAGAACCGGGATGACACGCGCCAGCTCTTGCTCCACGGAGATCGCGGGCGCGTGGGGGCGCGTCGATTCGCCGCCGACATCGATCAGCGTTGCACCCTGCACGACGAATTTCTTCGCCAACGTAATGGTGCGCTGAACCAGTTCATCTTCGGTCAGCGTATCACACGCCAGGCCGTCGCCCGAGAACGAGTCAGGCGTCACGTTGGCGATGCCCATAACGTAAGTCTGCTGGCCCCAGACTAATTGATGCTGCGACCAGGCGGTCGGCGCAAGAAGAGCAGGCATAATGGGCTATTCCTTCCTCTGCTGGTGTTCCTGCAACATGTCAACCAGCCATTGTTCGTCGTGGATGGGGACACCCGCCTTTTGCGCCTTGGCGAGCTTTGAGCCAGCGTCCTCGCCGACAATCAGGTGACTGAGCTTTTTGCTGACGCCCGTTGCAATGGTACCGCCGAGCTGCACGATAGCCTCCTCAGCCGCTGGGCGCGTCATGCTGCCGAGGCGTCCGGTGAGCAGGAAGGTCTGTCCGGCCAGGGGACCGCTTACCGTCTTTGGCTCCTCGCGCATATTGAGGCCCAGCATTCTCAGGCGCTCGATCAATGCCCGGTTGGCTTCGTCCTGAAACCAGAGGTAGACGCTGTGCCCGATCTTGGGACCGATGCCCGCCACGTTCACGATATCCGCCTCGCCCGCGACTAGCAGACGATCGATATCGTTAAAGGCGTCGGCGAGGAGCTGCGCTGTCTTCTCGCCGACGTAGCGAATATTGAGGCCGAAGAGCAGGCGGTAGAAAGCTCTATTTTTGCTTGCCTCGATGCCTGCCAACATATTATCGGCGCTCTTCTCTTTGATCCCTTCCAGCTCTAGAAGCTGATCGCGAGTGAGCGTATAGAAATCGGCGACGCCCTGAACGAGGCCAGCATCCATCAATTGCATACACGTCTTCTCGCCAATGGTATCAATATCCAGCGCGCCCTTGGAAACGAAATGGATGATGCCCTCGATATTGCGGGCCGGACATTGCGTATTTGGACAATAGGCCATCGCCTGATCGGGAAGATGAATAATCGTCGTACCGCAGCGCGGACATTGTTCTGGCAGGTGGTAGACCTCCTCTTTGCCCGTGCGCCGTTCGAGGATCGGCTTCACGACCTGTGGAATCACCTCGCCCGCGCGTTGCACCAGCACCCAATCGCCGACGCGCAGGTCTTTGCGCTGAATGTCCTCTTCGTTATGGAGTGCCGCACGCGAGACCGTCACGCCGCGAATATTGATCGGTTCGAGCATCGCCCAGGGGTTGACGGAGCCGGTGCGACCGATGTTGACACGGATATCAAGTAGCTGCGTCGCGACCTGTATAGGTGGATATTTGAATGCAATCGCCCAGCGGGGATCGCGTGCCACCGTTCCCAGTTCCTGCTGTTGCGCGATGTCGTTGATCTTGATGACTACGCCATCGATCTCGTAGGGCAGGTTGAAGCGTTCCGTCTCCCACTTCTTGCAGAAGGCCATCACCTCTTCGAGACTCTGCGCCTGCTGGATATGCGGATTGAGCGGAAAACCCCACTCGCGAATCAACTGCAGCGCGTCCCAGTGCGTCTCAAAGTTCATGCCCTGCATATAACCGATCTGGTAGCCGAAGAAGTCAAGGTGGCGCGTCGCCGTCACGCGTGGATCTTTCTGCCGTAGCGAACCAGCAGCAGCGTTGCGTGGATTGGCGAAGAGTCGCTCGCGGCTCAATTCCTCGTTGATCTTCTCAAAGTTCTTGATCGCCATGTAGATCTCGCCACGCACCTCTACTTTGTCGGGAATCTGCTCGCCACGCAACTTATATGGAATTGTGCGCACTGTGCGAACGTTGGGGGTCCAATCCTCACCCACCAGTCCATCGCCACGCGTCGCGCCAATGGTGAGTCGGCCCTTCTCGTATGTCAGCGCCATCGCCAGCCCATCGATCTTTAGTTCGCAGACATAGGTAAACGTGGCGTTGGGCAGAATGCTCTGGGCGCGTCTATGCCAGTCGCGCAACTCCTGTTCGCTGCGCGCATTCGCCAGGCTGAGCATAGGAAAGGGATGTCGATGCTGCGGCACGTCCTGTATCGGCCCTGCACCGACGCGCTGCGTTGGCGAATCCGGCGTCTGTAGTTCGGGATGTTCATCCTCGATCCGCCGCAGCTCGCGCATCAGATCGTCATACTCCGCGTCAGTGAGCGTAGGGTTGTCCTGCACGAAGTATTGATAATTGGCCTCTTCGATCTGGTGCCGCAAGTGGGCGACGTGGGCTGCGCGCTGCGCCTCTTCGCTCTTTTCCGCCCGTTCCAGGCGCTCCTCCTCTTCGGAGGAACCCTGGATATCGGTAGCTATTTGCTCATCAGGCATACTCAATTTGCCTACCCCCTATTCGTTGTTTTCAACTTCTTCTTTTTAATATGCCTGGTAGTGGAAAACCTCTGGATTGCCCTCGTACAATCCATTGATGTGGCCGCGCCACTGTGGAAAGAGCGGTCCGCCGCGAAAATCGACGATGTGGGCCTCAAGCGAGGTCCAGACGTTGGTGACCATATAGCGCCCCGGCAGCTCAATGCAGCGCGTCACATGTGACGAGATACAGCCCGGATGCTGACGAATGACCTCCAGGCCGTGAATGATCGCCTGGCCCAGTTCTTCTTCCTTGCCGGGAACGGCGTTAAGTATAGCAATTTCTGTAACCATCATGACCTCCATTTTTTCTTTCGCCTCTTATCCTACCATCATATACAAGAAGACGACAAACGCGGGACGTTTAGCCTGCTCAGATCTCTAGTGG
>JALYTQ010000039.1 GCA_030854195.1 Chloroflexota bacterium | reverse complement strand
GTATAGTGATAGGCCAGCGAACAGTAAACTCTTTTGGATAGATGGTAATCGAGTCAGGTTCAAGCTCTATCAAGTAGCCCAATTTTTCCAGATTTGGTTCGAGATTAGACTCTTCGCGAAAAAACTGGTTGAGCCATGTTGAGATCTGACGAATATTAATGTTGATCCTGTGTATGCGTTGCCAATATTGCAATAGCTCTGAACCGGGGTATAACCCGCTTTCCAGAAGTTTATAAGCGGCTTCGTTAGAATAAAACCAGCTATGGGGAGAGTGCAAAGCTTCTTCAAGCCAACGATAGAGGGTGTTAAGGTAGGCTACCACCTCTTCCTCGTCCGCACTTGCCGCAGGAACCACGATAATAATCGGGTCTACAAAGATATCAGCCATCCTTAGCTAACTTACTCCTCTTTCTGATACTTTCGGCAGTGATTTTGTCTTCCTGGTGCATCGTTTCATCAAAAAAGCCGCTCGGCCAATTCAGAATATTCCCATTGGGAGAGATCTCAACTGGCTCAAACTGTGCCGCACCCTTTTCGTCCTGGTTCACAAAATAAATCATACAATCGCTCTTCTCCTGCCCTCCCGCTGTCACAATATGATAGCGAAGCTGATTAACCAGGTTTTCGCTATGGGTCTCGATCAGGCACTGCTTGCTGCATTTCGATAAGCCCACGAAGAAATCTCCCAGGCGAGCCTGTACGCGTGGATGCAAGTGTAGCTCCGGTTGTTCAATGATGAGAAGAGTATTCTCGGGTGCCAGTAGTCCCATAACCAATATTGGTAGAACCTGACTTACGCCAAAGCCAACATCAGGAAGCACACGAGGATTTTGCTCCGGCTTGAGAACTACTTTCCAGATTACATCGCTTATACCTGTGGCTTCAGCTCTTATCTGATCAGCTACATCAAGATAGCGTATCCAGGAATCCAGGGCCACTTGTAAAGTAGCGACCTCAACTTTTCTGCTAAAAGGATTATAATACTTTATCTCTGCAAGCTGATTTTGCTGATACACCAGTGCCGCATGCTCTCCTCTAGAGCCAACATCATCCAATTCGCCTGAAGAGAATTGGCGTTGAGTTGTAGTTGGATCAAAACGCAAAGGGCCGAGATAACGTACTTGATAAGTAAAAAAGGATGTGATCTGTCTTACGGCCCCATCAAGATAGGTCAGGTATTCTGTGGTCAAAACGTTTTTATGTGTTGACGTGGCAAGGCTGTCGTTTTGGACCTTCCTTATTAAGTGAGAAGGCAGAAAATGAGCTAAAGTTGCCAGTACCTGAAAATGCTCCTTTATTCTGTTATCGGGAAAATCAACACTAGGTAAATCTTCATTTAGTTCGCATTCCCCTAGATAATTGTGCCGTTCCCGACCGTAAAGTGCCATGCGTAAATATTCAGGGGCGACATCATCCAGGAATTGCTGAAGTTCCTTTTCTGTGATGCTTTCAAATAGAAAACTATCCCTTATCTCATGCTTGAAAAATTCCTCAACTGGCAAAGGGCCGCTTCCAATAGCAAACTCTATGTGACCACTCTCAAAGATTAGTTCTATAGCGATATTGTTAACGATAACTTTTGCTGCTTCAATTGCGGAGGAGGCGCTATTTTCGTTGGCACTGCTAAACTGTACCTTAAGCTTATAATTCCATGACTCTCCAGTACTTAGTAAATCTTCTTCAGATCTATAAACTTCTCCTAGCTCAAACGCGCACGTAATCGAGCGGGTAGTAGAGAAGTCGCTAAGTACATCTTCAAATGTCCCAAGCCGAACAGTGGGTCCATTGAGAATCAGAGGACGATCTGCTATTGGATTACTCAACGTCTGGGCAATCATCAGGATTGACTGTAGCAGGCTGGTCTTGCCGGAGCTGTTGAGTCCGGCGAGAACGGTTACGGGGGCGAGCTTGAGTTCGCCTGAATTGACGATGGGTTTGAAATTTTCGATAGACCAGCTCTTGAGCATTCCTTCATCCTTTATATAGCCTGCAGCAATGGAGTAATTCCAGCCTCACCACCATTGTACCGTACTTTCTATCTTTGTGGAATACCTATTTTTAACGATTTTTTTCTGGATACACGCTAGATACACGCTACAAGCAGCACCCCCTAGCCGCCTACGGGATGGGCGTGATATAATTGCCTCAACACCCACCCACAGGGGTTTCAGGTGAGAGGAGCTTGATGGAGCGTATGTAGAAAGCACGCTTCGTCGATGAAATATGTTTAGTAAGATTTTGATTGCTAACCGTGGCGAGATTGCGCTGCGTGTCATTCGTGCCTGCCGCGAGATGGGGATACGCAGCGTCATCGCTCATTCAGAGGCTGACCGCAACTCGCTGCCTGTACGTATGGCAGATGAGCGCATCTGTATCGGGCCGGGTGCAAGTGGGAAGAGCTATCTGAACATTCCGAATATCATCAGCGCGGCGCTGATCTCTAATGCAGAGGCAATTCATCCAGGCTACGGCTTTCTTGCCGAGAACACCAGCTTTGCCGAGATCTGCCGCGATGTGAACATCACCTTTATCGGTCCCTCGGCTGAGGTGATGGCCGTGATGTCCGATAAGGTCTCGGCGCGCGAGGCGATGGCCGAGGCTGGCCTGCCAACGCTCTCCGGTACACCTATTTTGCGCACGTTTGCCGAGGCGCTGGAGGCGGTGAAGGATATCGGCTATCCGCTGATGCTGAAGGCGGTCGCGGGCGGCGGGGGACGCGGTATCCGTCTGATTCGGCGTCCCGACGAGTTCGAGCGTATCTTTACGCTGGCGCAGAACGAGGTGCGCGAGGCTTTCCGCGACGATGGTCTCTACCTCGAACGCTATCTCGAACGCGCCCGTCACATAGAGATTCAGGTGCTGGTAGATAATTATGGTAACGGCGTGCATCTGGGCGAGCGCAACTGCTCCTGCCAACGTCGCAACCAGAAAGTGCTGGAGGAGTCGCCCAGCCCGCTCTTGCCGCGCGAATTGTGCGATGAGATGGGCAAGCGATCGATACGCGCCGTGCAGGAACTGGGCTACCGCAACGCGGGCACGCTCGAATTCCTGGTGGACGAGCAGAACTGTTACTATTTTATGGAAATGAATACGCGCCTGCAGGTCGAGCATCCCGTGACGGAGATGGTGACGAGCCTTGATCTGGTCAAGGAACAGATACGCATCGCTGCCGATATGCACCTGCAATTGCAGCAGCGCGATATCAAGTTCCACGGCCACGCCATCGAGTGCCGCATCACAGCGGAGGACTCCGATGCCGACTTCCGCCCCCAGACTGGCGTCGTTGAGCAGTATCTGCCACCAGGGGGACCAGGAGTGCGCGTCGATAGCCACCTGTTCACCGGCTACGAGGTTCCGCCGCACTACGACTCTCTACTGGCCAAGCTGATCGTCTGGGACGAGACGCGCGATGCCGCCATTGCGCGCATGCAGCGTGCCCTCGACGAATTTATCATCGAGGGCGTCACGACGACGATACCGTTCCATCAACGCCTGCTCAAGCATCCAGGCTTTATAAGCGGCGATACATATACACGTTTTTTACAAGAGGAAGCCGCTGCTTTAGGCATATAGGCGACCTTATAGTGGTTATTTGGGGCGCTCTTGCGCAGAGAACGCCCTCGACATTGACATATCAGGAGGTGACTTTATGTCTCGCGTAGTTGTAACCGGAATGGGACTGGTTACCTCGTTGGGTAACGATTTAACGTCCTCGTGGGAGGCACTGTGCGCGGGTAGATCCGGTGTAGGCGAGATTACCGCGTACGACCATAGCCAGCATCGCGTGCACTTTGGCGCTCAAATAAAGGACTTCGATCCCACACCGTACATGGATCGCAAAGAGGCACGGCGCAACGATCCCTACGAGCAGCTGGCCATTGCGGGCGCAAAGCAGGCGTTAGAGCATGCCAGGCTGCAGATCACTGACGATATCGCCGATGATGTTGGCGTCTATGTTGGCAGTGGCATCGGTGGCCTGGTCACACTGCACGACCAGTTCAAAGTTCTGCACGAAAAGGGACCCGATCGCATCAGTCCGTTCTTTATTAATATGATGATTATAGATGGCGCACCCGGCATTATCGCCATTCTGACCGGAGCCAGGGGACCAAACTGGGCCGCCGTCTCCGCCTGTGCTACCAGCGGCAATACTGTCGGCGAGGCGTGGGAGACCATCCGGCGCGGCGATGCAAAGGTGATGATCGCGGGTGGTGCCGAGAAGGCAATCACGCCCATTGCCATGGCCGCGTTTGACAATATGCACGCCCTCTCGCGGCGCAACGACGATCCCCAGGGTGCCAGTCGTCCCTTCGACGCGACCCGCGACGGCTTCGTGATGGGCGAGGGAGCGGGTATGCTCATTCTGGAGGATCTTGAGTTCGCGCAGGCGCGCGGTGCCACGATTCTTGCCGAACTGGTAGGCTATGGCACGACTGACGACGCCCACCATGTGACCGAACCGGCCCCCGGCGGCACTGGCCTTGTACGCGCTATGCGGCGCGCACTGCAGAAGGCGGGTCTGCAGCCGGAACAGGTCGATTACGTCAATGCGCATGGTACGTCGACGCCCCCTAATGATCGCACCGAGACCGTGGCGATCAAGACCCTTTTCGGCGAACATGCCTATCGGTTGGCCATCAGCTCCACAAAATCCATGCTTGGTCATACGCTTGGCGCAGCTGGTGCGATCGAGGCCATTATCTCGATCCAGACCATTCTGAGCGGGGTCCTTCCGCCAACGATCAACCTGCACCATCCTGATCCTGACTGTGACCTGGATTATGTACCTAACGAGGCACGGCACGCGACGGTGAATGTGGCTATGTCGAACGTTATGGGCTTCGGCGGTCACAATGCCTGCCTGGTATTTAAAAGATACGAAGAGTAGTGTTATGGATACGCAGAAGAAGATAGCGTGGCTGGACCGCGTTGAGGATCTCATCAATGTGCTCGCTGGCAGCACTATCGGTGAACTGGAGCTGACGGAGGGTGATACCGAAATTATCATCCGCCGCAGCCCTGAGATGGTGCTGAGCGCCGCTCCCCAGCGCGGCGGGCTGCTCTTATCAGGCGGACAGGCCGCCCGGCAGCCTGTTCACCTGGACTTTCCCGTGCTCGCGCCTATGACGGGCGTCTATTATCCCTCCGCCTCGCCCACCTCGCCTCCTTTCGTCAACGTGGGAGACATAATCTCCGTCGGGCAGATCGTCGCCCTGATCGAAGCGATGAAGGTCTTTAACGAGATTACCTCCGAGGTGTCTGGTCGCGTCGTCGCTATAGTCGCCACTAGCGGCAATGTCGTGCAAAAGGGCGACGTGCTGTTGCGCGTGGAGCCTGTTGTGTAGTGAGATTGGTTATGAAGTCTTTCCGAAACTGGCTCTGGCTCTTTTCTGGCCTGTTGCTTCTGTGCTTGTTGTTTCTGCTTTCGCCTGTGCTTGCCCATACACAAAGTGGTCAGGCAGGATCAACAGCACAGAGCAGGCAAAACGGCTCTTCTTGTCTCCAACCTCCAACATACAAGCAAGCCTTAAAACTTTCCGATGCCGAACTTGCTCGCTACGGCCTTCCTTCGCATTTCATCTTGAGCCAGCATCCCGCTACCTGGCAACGCAATCTCACCAACGCCCACCGTGTATGTCAGCAAGCTGGCACAACTCCCTCAATATCCATAGCGCCCTCGCTGGTCCAGCAAAAACGAATTTTATTGTTACGCATTTTTTACAGATAATGATATTGGCTGCTATGCTTTGCCTTGCCATTGGAACTTTTGTTGTGTATACCCGTTTCTTCGCCCCTCAAAGGCATTTTCGATGAATGTGCTCGGGTGAACGTTCCCTTTGAAGATCAGAGGCCAAACGTTCTTGACAGGACGGAAGGAGCGGTATGCAAATTACTCGCTCGTACACTACGGCGGTTACAGCAAATATATACCACGATAGAACTAGGAGGATCACAATGAAGTTATTTAAAGACAGCATTCCTGATATTGTTTTTCAACCATCTCCAATGAGAAGAAAAGCAGTTCGTCGTTTCAGTCGTGTAGGGCATAAGTTGAACATGATTGCCGCTGTCCTGGTGATCGGAGTAATTGCTGGGGTATCATTCTTCCTTTTTTCTTTTCATCAAACGAGTAATCTCGGTGGTAATATTCCAACAGGCGCACCTCTTGGGTCAATCAAGGCTCCTGTCATGGTTCGATCGGAGGTGGGTGGCTTAGAAGCTTCGTTGCAGGTGACTTCTGGCCCTTACTTTCTCAGTGAATTATTGGCGGCAACGGTCACACTGACTAACCACAGCAATAAAAGTGTCCTCTTACAAGGGTCTGATGCTCCTTTAAATTCCTGTACGGGAGCGTTCAGTCTTACAACATCAGGTGGAAGTGAACCTCATTACAACTTTCCGCTGAACGAAGTTTCCATAAGCTGTCCTTTTTCTCAAACAAAAGTAGATCCAGGAAAGACTTTAACCACACATGGATATGTACCCCTTACCCGGAGTGGGCAGGTAACGTTACTATCAGGAGCGAAGTTTCTTGCTCTCACGAAAGATCGTTATGGTAGTGAAGGAACAGCTCCTGGTCACAGTCAGCTTGATAGTCATTGGCCCGCGATACATATTAATGTAGCTGCGAAGATACCTACTGATCGAACCGTATCTCTTCGACAACAGGGATCTCAGCTCACTATTGATGCTCCAGTAACTGCTAGATCTCGTCTGATCTATTCCAGTACTGTAACATGTACAGCAGGAGGAACAGTTAATACGAGCATAGGTGTTGAGTGGCATCCTGTAACTGCAATGAAGATCAGTGAGCCCGAATGCCTGGGATCAAAGAAACAGTGGATCTATGCTGTGAGTGCGCTTGGTTATGCGATTGCTTTGCATGAAGTCTCATCTTAATTGACATTCGATCTACCTTAATACAGCGTTTGCGCCTCCTCAACCATATACCCATCAGCGCGCAGGCGGCGCAGTAGATCTTCACATTGTGCGCGGTCGCGCGTCTCCAGCGTAATCGTTTCCTCGCGCTGCATGATCGGCAGGCGATTCGAGATACGTTGATAGCGCACGTCGATGACGTTGATGCGCATCTCGGAGACGATACCGAGCAGGCGCATTAGCTCGCCTGGACGGTCGGTGAGGCGTGTGTGAATTACGAAGTAGCGGCCAGCCGTTGCCAGACCATGCTCGATGAAGCGGCCCACTAAATTTATGTCGATATTGCCGCCGGTGAGCGGAACAAGCACTTTCTTGCCTCGTAGCTCAACGACTCCACTTAGTAATGCCGCCAGACCAGCCGCGCCGGCCCCTTCGACGAGCATCTTGCAGCGCTCCATCAGCAACAAAACGGCGTTGATGATGGCTTCGTCGTTGACCAGCACAACCTCGTCGACGAGGCGCTGGATGATGGAGAAGTTAAGTTCACCTGGACGTTTGGTCGCGATACCATCGGCGATCGTCATAATCGACGAGGAGGTCATGATGTGGCCCGCGTTCAGCGAGTCGTAGCTGCTGGGCGCACCCTCGGCCTGCACGCCGATAATGGTGATATCGGGTTTGAGGGCGCGGGCGGCGATGGCGATACCTGAGATGAGGCCGCCGCCGCCGATCGGAACAATGATGGCATCGGCGTCGGGCAGGTCGTTGAGCATCTCCAGTCCCAGCGAACCCTGGCCCGCGATGACTTCGGGATCGTCGAAGGCGTGGATAAATGTCGCGCCCGATGCCTGCTGTAGTTCGCAGCAGTGCTGATAGGCGTCGTCGTAGGTGCTGCCGTAGAGGATGACGTTCGCTCCATAGTTCTGCGTCGCGGTGACTTTCGCCAGTGGAGCGGCCTCCGGCATGACGATGGTGCATGGAATTTTATGTTCGGCGGCGGCGATGGCGACGCCTTGTGCATGGTTGCCTGCGGACGCGGCTATGACGCCCGCGCTGCGTTGTTCTGGCGTGAGGCGAGATATTTTGTATGCCGCGCCCCGTGCTTTGAAGGAGCCACCGCGCTGCATATGTTCGGCCTTCAAATAGACATCGGCCCCCGTCATTTCGTGCAGCGTGCGGGATGGAGTAAGAGGAGTATGATGCATGATTGGCTTAAGAAATTTATAAGCCTTCCAGATATCGGCTATCGTAACTGGCTCGGTGCCGCTCGCCGGATGATTTTCAAGTAAACGCATAACGCGGTACGACTCCTTTCAGTCCCCCATAGGACACAGCCACGGTCGTCGTGGTGTTTATCTCATGCCTCTTTGCCTGAGTACTATCAGAGGATTATAACGCATGTGGGGGATGGTGACAACTCATTTTGAGGCTATTTTGTGTCTCTTAAAGTCCTTACCATAGAAAAGGCAGGGACGCAGCTCTGCGTCCCTGCCACTAAAGGGTTTATTAATCGCGCGAGCGGAAGATCTTGACGCGGCGATAGGGTTCTTTCCCACGGCTGCGCGAGATCAGGTTATAACGCGTCGCCATCTGATGTTGCAGGCGGCGGATATGCGCGTTGGCGGGCGCGAGTTCCGCCGTCGTCAGGCCTTTGTTCAGCACCTGATGAATAGCATCCTCCGTCTCCAGCAGCGCCTGCTTTGTTGGATCATCGAAGGACATATCGCCATTGGCAGCGTCCTCGGACTCATCCCGCTCTTCCTGCTCTTCGCCGGGGATATTCTCGACCGGGATATCGAAGATGCGGGCCAGGGCGTGCTGCATCTGGGTAACGGTATTATTCTTCAGAATAATAATCAGCTTGCGCTCCTGCTCCGCCTGTTGCAGGCGCTCCGGCTGACGACGGTAGTAGTTTTTCAGCGTGATAACGGCATCGGCGTCGCCCTCATTATTGGTGATAATGATAGGGACGTGCAGGTAGCGAGCCGACTCAGCCAGGCGATCGCGATTGACGCCGAACGGGTAGACGCGCAGCGTTTTCACGATCGGTAGCTCAGTGTGAGCATCTTCAGCCTGATAAATGCCCTCGTTAATGGCCGCCGCTGGAGCGGGATGGCTGGCAGTCACAATCGCTGTGCTTGCGCGCGGCTCGAATTCAGCGGGCGACGTGCCCGTGGGAGCCAGTGCCCGCACCTTCGCTTGCGGCTGGACCTGGTTGCGTCCGCGCATATTCGCATCGTTGCGTGAACCTTGCGGACCGACCTGGCGCAGTGACGACCAGTTATTGCCGGAACGATCACCACGGTCGCCACGCTCATTACGGTCGCCACGCTCAAATGTATTGGGCGTGAAACCCTGGTTCTGGCGTCCGCCTGGACCGGAGCTGGAGCCGGTGCCAAAGCCGCCGAGACCCCAACCAGGGACATCCATCGCGTTCGCCGTGATGCGTCGCAGGGAGACACGGCCCGTCTCCTCATCCCGCGTGCGCTCCTCCGCCGCCGAGGGTTGACCACGCAGCAGGCTATCGACCGTATCGGCCACATCGCGATGCACAATAACCTCTTCCCAACTTTGCTGTTCGACCACCACATCAAAGGTAGGAGGAGCCTTGCGCTCCAGAATACTCTTCTGCGTATGGCGTCGGCGCGCCTCTTCATCGCCCAGGGTCACGGTCTGAATGCCGCCCACGAGGTCCGAAAGAGTCGGGTTGACGAGCAGATTGCCCAGCGAATTACCATGAGCCGTAGCGACAAGTTGTACGCCGCGTTCCGCGATAGTGCGGGCAGCCGCGGCCTCCAATTCAGTGCCAATCTCGTCGATCACAATGACCTGTGGCATATGGTTCTCCACAGCCTCGATCATCACGGCGTGCTGTTCCGCAGTGCGTGCGACCTGCATACGGCGCGCGCGCCCGATACCAGGATGAGGAATGTCGCCATCGCCAGCAATCTCATTTGAGGTATCCACCACCACCACACGTTTATTGGCCTCGTCCGCGAGGACGCGAGCTATTTCACGCAGCAGGGTGGTTTTACCCACACCTGGACGACCGAGAATCAGAATTGATTGACCCTGTTCAACAATATCACGGATCAGGGCAATACTGCCAAGCACGGCTCGACCAATGCGGCACGTCAGGCCGACGATTTTCCCTTTGCGGTTGCGCATTGCACTGATGCGGTGCAGGGTACGCTCGATACCGGCGCGGTTATCGTCGCCAAACTCGCCGATACGTTCGACCACATATTCCAGGTCGGCGTAGGTTACAGGCTGAGAGCTAAGGATCACCTCTCCTTCGGGAAAGCGGCCCTCGGCGTTGCGTCCAAGGTCCATTACGATCTCCAGCAGTTCGCTTCGGTTCTCAATCCGATTGACCGCGTCGTGGATATCTGGCGGTAGGGTAGCCAGCAGAGCCTCCAGATCGTCAGTGATCACATGTTGCATAGGCAGTTTAATCACCTCGTAATTTTTTGGCGAGAATTGACCGTCCCCAGGCCCTTCAAGCCATAGACCGCTCGTTGCTCCAGCAGGGGGACTGTGCTTTGCCTCGTGGCCAGTAAGGCCATGTGTCGCACGAGCAGCGCCCGGATAGAGGTCTGCTCAAATCCACTGTTTCGCAGAGCGGTGATAACAAAAGAGTCGTACTCGCGCACCAGGCAGTAGATGCGCCGTACGTCCGCGTCCAGCAGCCTTCGCATGCCGAAGCGCAGGAGCGGCTCGGCAAGGTCGGTATGTTCTGGATGCACGTTAAGAAAGATGCGATGCGGCTCCAGGTCTTTCCCTCGGGTAATCCGCAGCCACGCGCCTAGACGCACGCCCACATCACAGACGTAATTCTCATTCCCCCGTGCTAAAGGGGAAGACAAGGGACGCTGTGAGCCGACGGTGAGTCGAGCGTACTCTTCGCTGTTATCCAGCAATTCCGCCATCTGCACCCGTTGCGGCGTGACGGAGCGGTAGAGCTGGTGCAGTCCCCACACATAGTGGCGATGCCAGCGACAGAGCGAGGGCAGGTTGGGTTCCGCTGCCAGCGTCGTCGAGCCAGGTTCGTAAACGTAGGTCAACTCGCGTGCATAGCGTTGAAAGCCACTGCGATGGAACAGGTCCACCTCAGGGACTTCATCTTCAACCTTCGCAAAAATACGTAGAATGCCATGTGAGGCAGCCATCTCTAATGTATATTCAAGGAGCGCCGAGAGGACTTCTTCGTCTGAGGCGTTGCGCTGTGCTATCGATGCCAGGTAGGCCATGTCCCACGCTGTACGCGACGGGCGCTCGCGCACCTGGGCAAAGCCCAGGATGTGCCAGTGGTCTTCGCAGATCCATGTGCGTGTGGCAGGATGGAATGAGAAGATGCGTCTCAGGATAGGTGACGGAGGCAACTCGTTCTCGACCGGCTCCAGCCAGCAAACGAAGTTCGCGAACTCGCGCTGCCTGCTACGAGCACGGCGGTCGATTGCGTAGATGATGCCCGGCAGATCTACATATAATACCGGTCGTATCATCCAGTGCTCCTGCGTCGTGTCGGGGCACACCCTTCCGGGTAGTAAAGGAGGCGGTATGTAAGCGAGACGGGCTTGTAAACCGCGCCCCTACATCATGGGAACCGCGCCCCATACATATAAAACCGTGCCCCTAGCCTTTGACGCCCTGTACTATGCGGAGAAAGTATTGATGGAAACGTGGATCTCCCGCAACCTCCGGATGAAATGCTGTGCCCAGCAGGGGTCCTTCACGGACGGCGACGATGGTTCCATCGTCGAGCGTTGCCAGCACCTCTACTTCTGGCCCGACCCATTCGATGGATGGACCGCGAATAAAGAATGCGTGGAATGGCGCTTCTCCCAGTGCAGGCACCGACAGATCAGTCTCAAAACTTTCCCGCTGACTGCCAAATGCATTGCGACGGACTTTTATGTTCATGGAGGCCAATAATGGCTGGCCTGCCAATGCGTTATCCGTCTCTTTCGATAATAGAATTAAGCCCGCGCACGTTCCCCAGACGGGAACGCCTTCCTGTATTTTTTTCTGTAAAATCTCGTGTAAGTCGTACACTATCATCAGTTTCCCGATAGTTGTACTCTCACCACCTGGTATTATTATACCATCTATTTCTGTAAGATGCTCGGGGAGTCGGACCGCTCGGGCGTCGGCTCCCAGTTCTGAGAGCATCTTCAGGTGCGCTTCGAAATCACCCTGTAATGCTAGTACGCCGATACGTGGCGTGAGGTTGTATCTTGTCATTGCCGCTTTTCTACCACCCGCGTCTTGCCATGTGTTCTTGCTCTGGTAACGTGTCGAGGTTGATGCCGACCATAGGCTCGCCCAGGTCGCGTGAGACTTCGGCCAGAATATGGGCGTCCTGGTAGTGCGTGGTTGCCTTTACAATCGCCTTCGCGCGCGCCAACGGATCGCCTGATTTGAAGATACCCGAGCCAACGAAGACGCCCTCGGCACCCAGGCGCATCATCAACGCCGCGTCCGCCGGAGTGGCTACTCCGCCCGCCGAGAAGTTGACGACTGGCAGCTTGCCCGTCTGCGCGACCTCGCGCACCAGCTCGTAAGGCGCGCCCAGCGTCTTGGCCTCGTTCATCAGTTCCTCTTCGGGCAGGCTCTGCAGGCGACGGATACCGTCCATAATGGCGCGCATGTGACGCACGGCCTCAACTACATTGCCTGTGCCCGCCTCGCCTTTGGTGCGCATCATCGCCGCGCCCTCGCCGATGCGCCGCAGCGCCTCGCCCAGGTCGCGCGCTCCACATACGAAGGGAACGGAGAAGAGATGCTTATTGACGTGAAAACGCTCGTCTGCTGGCGTCAAAACTTCCGATTCGTCGATGCAGTCCACACCGATCGCCTGCAAAATCTCGGCCTCGACAAAATGGCCGATGCGGCATTTCGCCATTACGGGGATCGTTACCGCTTCCTTGATCTGAATGATAAGTTCGGGATCGCTCATGCGCGCGACGCCACCCTGCGCGCGAATGTCAGCTGGCACACGCTCCAATGCCATCACTGCGGATGCGCCCGCGTCCTCGGCAATGCGGGCCTGTTCCGCGTTGACGACATCGCAGATAACTCCTCCCTTGAGCATCTCGGGGAAATTGCGCTTTACCTGTACTGTTCCTGTCTGCTTCTGCATGGTTGCTATCTCCTGGCGTGTTTGTATAACGTTTGTTCTGAATTCTATCACACGCAGAGCCACGCTGCTACAGCCAATCGCTCCCACCGAGATCAGCCATCATGCATTGGCCTGTATCAATGGTATGCTCAGGGCTGTTATAGCATGCATTTGGTGTGTAGAGTATAATAGAAGGAGAACACTACCTTTCAGGGGAAATTGTACGGATGTTTGCCAATGGGTGGACTTGTAGAGAATGTAGTTGAGTGCAAGAAGGCGAAGAAAGGTCATGAGATGAAAACATACGAGGGAACCACTATGCTCACTCCTGCTGACAATGTTCCGGGTCCGGACCAGGGCCATTGGACCTACGACTCCTATGCAGCACTCCCTGACAATGGGAAGCGGTACGAAATAATTGACGGAGTTCTGTATATGGCACCTGCTCCAAATGACGTGCATCAAGAAATTGTGGCTCTAATAATCTTTTATCTCATACCTTATGTGAAGTTGGCCGGACGCGGGCGCGTGCTCGCGGCCCCGATAGATGTCGTCCTCGATAGCGGATCTGTGGTCCAACCAGATGTTCTTGTGCTTCTAGAGGAAGGCGCAACGAGGCAGAAGCCCGCGCAGATCATCCGTCCTCCCGATCTCGCCATGGAAGTTGCCTCGCCCGGTACAGCGCGCCATGATAGGCTGAGGAAGTATAATGCTTACGCACGCGCCGGTGTAAAAGAATATTGGATTGTTGAGCCAATCAGGCATACAGTCGAAGTATTCGTGTTGGGAGAGGACAGTTATCACACTCTGGGCACCTTTAGTGGCAAACAAACACTTCCATCAATAATCGTGCCCGATTTTTCTGTGCCAGTCGAACAGTTCTTTGTATGATAACGGAGGGCTTAACATAAATGAAATTTCTCGTGATTTGGGAATGACCGGGAGAATCCGTTTCTCATAGTGAAACGTTTGACTCTCAGCTATCGCTTTGCATTGAAGGAGAAACATCTATGAGTGTATTCTGGCCTGCCCTGCTGGTGCTCTGTGGGGTGCTGATTGCCATCATCCTCGTCCTATTCTGGCATCCTCAACGTTCTCGGCTAAAAACGAGCACATCCGCTGGTCGTTGGCGCACCAACGCCATTTTCCGTGATGATGACCGGTACTGGTATGGAGGCGTCTTTTACAACAACCCTGACGATCCTGCTCTATTTGTCCCTAAGCGCTTCGGTCTGGGGTGGACACTGAACTTTGGTCACCCACAGGCCAGACTGATTCTGATCGGATTAATGCTGCTGGTAGTGCTGCCGCCCCTGGTGGTAGCTCTCCTCGGGGTCATCTTCCCTGGGAGCATCCATCCGTCTGGTTGCCATCCATCTGGATGTTACCCGTAAGCATAAAAAATGGGCCGAGGAGAAATTAAAACGTTATGTCAACAAGCTCAAACTGAGCCGCAAGGCTATATCGACGCGGTGTATTTCTTCCTGGGTGAGCGCTCCCCGGCGGCGCAAGAGGCGGGATTTCTCGATGGTCATGACCTGCTCGCATTTGACATCGGTGTAGTCGGTCAGGCCGTTCTCTTCGGATGGCGCGATACGCACGTGCAGCGGGAGCTCGCGTTCGGTTCTGCTCATCGATGCCACTATAGTTAGAGGATAGGAGGACGAGGCGTTGCCGCGATCATTCTGGATGATTAAGGCTGGTCGCGTGCCCTGCTGTTCGGCACCACGACCCGGAGACCAGTTCACATCCCAAATCTCTCCCCTCCGTGGACCTGGAATTGACGCGCGGGTCTCATATTGTCTGGGGCTCGGCAATGTTTGCCTGGCCTCTTCACTCATGCAACCATACCTTCGTGCCCGATCTCAAAAAAGAAACAGGCGTCTTCTAATGTTTCTGGGATAGAACCAAGATATGCGTAGGCTTCGTCGAGGGTGGAATTAAGAGAGGATAGTTCACGTTCGCGTTTCTGAATGATTGCTACTTTTAATTGCTGGTAATTATCCTGTCGCATGAGTTCCATAATTGTCTCCACTACATCTCCTAAAGAGGAATCAAGTTCGACAGCAAGAGCCTTCAGCTCTTTATGTTGAGTCGAAGGGATCTGTATTGACTTACGGACGAGGTTCTCATGACGATAAAAATCTGTGTTTACGACAGCCATGAAGATGCCTCCTAATCATAACACGACGCCATCTCCTCTTATTGTACCGATCTGGTTCCTAATTGTCAATAAACCCTGGCGCACTTTCCTTAGAAAAATGAGAAAGTGTCAATATCCGAATGTATAGAAAAGGAGCGCCAGATTATTTATCAGGCACTATGTTCCAGGGAGGTACCTTTCAGGGTCGCTGGTGGCAGCTTTTCTGGGAAGCCCTCGACCCATGTGCGAATACGCGTGAGGTCTTGTGGATCGACTATTTTGCCTCCGAGGTGAGCAAATTCCATAGCGGCCTCTTCAAGGCTGGTGTTGCTCAAGTCAGCGCCTTCGCAATGGGCCGCGATTAGATTCGTCATTTTGAAGTGCGCCCGATGCAGGCAGGCACCTTCCAGATGGGCTTTGTAGAAGCAGGCACCTTCGAGGTGTGCGCGGCTGAGGTCGGCGCTTTCAAGATGAGCGCCCGCGTGTCTGCCGCTGAACGAGGCCATTTCAAGATGAGCGCGACAGAGGTTAGCGCCTTCAAGGTGCGCTTCCTCCAGATTGCAGCCGCTGAGCAGGGCTTCGTAGAGGTCGGCGCGCTGCAAGGCGGCACCTGCCAGATTGGCAGATTCCGCGTGTACATGGCTGAGGTTGGCCTTTTCCAGATGGGCGCAACTGAGATCGGCGTTCTCCAGGTGCGCGTAGCTGAAGTCCGCGTCTTGCATGTGTGCGCCCGAAAGATACGCGCCTTCAAGGTGAACGCCTTTGAGGTAAGCCTCTTCCAGGTGCGCGCCGAGCAGATCGGCACTCTGCATCTGCGCTCGCGCAAGGACGGTCTTCTGTAAGTGCGCACCCCCCAATTCGGCCTCTTCGAGATTGGCTTCGTAGAGCAACGCTCCATGAAGATAGGCTTCATTGAGGGCGGCACCTGCGAGATGGACTCCATTCATCTGCGCCTCTTCGAGATGGATGCGTGCCATTGCGCGTTGTTCTAGCGTCGCCGGGAGCCACGCGGACCAGGGGAGGCTACCGAGCATACGTGTGAGAGGTAGATTGCGCAGATCAGCCAGGCGCAGGTCGGCCCCACGCAGATCCAGTCCTGTACGTTCGCGCTCGCTGTGCCAATCTACGGGTCCGCGCCCCTGGTCGTGTGTGGTAAGGAGCCATTCTATATCGGCACGCCCCAGTTTTACTTCTTTAAAAGGATACTGCCCACGCGTTACGTCGGGAGGAATAGCGCGCTGCTGCGCGAGGAACTTTTGGCGCGCCAGATCGATCTCCGGCTCCGTGCGCCACGGCTGACCCTGTTCCTGCCAATGGCTGGCCCAGGATTGGGCATTATTTGTTCCAATTTTATGCATACTATTATCCAAAAGAGTGAGAATAAAAAGACTTCTGTCCACCAGTCCACCATTCAGTTAATACGCACTCTGCATGCACGATGGGAACATTGCATCAAAATAATCTTGTATTATGCGTATGTGCGTACCCCAATAGTATAGCAGGAATTCATGCAATCCAAAAGTAGAAGCGATTCGAATAGGAATTTTGTCCTTACCGAAGAGAAGGTTCAACAAAAAAAGCACTGTATGCCTGAACTGGCTATAAACGTTTATCTCGCTGTGCTAAATCGTTATAGTAGTACTTGCGAATGTATGTGGATAGATAACGATGAATAAAAATTACAAAACAATTTTATGCCAATTTGAACAAAAGATATCTCTTCGTCCAGCGGGAAAAAAGGGAGAGAGCATATGACGAATCTTGTGGATCAACAGCTTGGCAACTACCGTTTGACCTCCCTGATAGGACAGGGTGGTTTCGCGGATGTCTACCTCGCCGAACACGTGCACCTGAACACGCGGGCGGCGATCAAGGTGCTCCAGGTGCGGCTGGGCGAGACATCCATCGAGCAGTTCCGTATTGAAGCGCGGACAATTGCCAGTCTTGTTCATCCCCATATCGTGCGTGTGCTGGACTTTGGCGTTGAGCATGGCATCCCTTTTTTAGTTATGGACTACGCGCCCGGTGGATCGTTACGTCAACGCTATCCCAAAGGAACGTTGTTGCTAGCGACCTCGATTATCTCTTACGCGCAGCAGATCGCCGATGCTTTACAGTACGCGCACAATCAGCACTTCATTCATCGCGATGTAAAGCCGGAGAACATGCTCCTGGTGGATAGCGATACCTTGCTCATCAGCGACTTTGGCCTTGTGCAGGTCGCGCACAATTCTAGTTCGCATACGGTGCAGGAAACGGCTGGCACCGCCGCCTATATCGCTCCGGAGCAGATCCAGGGCAAGCCGCGTCTGGCGAGCGATCAGTACGCGCTGGGCGCTATCGTCTACGAATGGTTGAGCGGCGTATCCCCTTTCCAGGGAACGGCGTTTGAAATGTACGCGCAACATCTGCACGCAAACCCCCCTTCACTGCGCGCAAGAGTCCCGACTATTCCTGAAGCAGTCGAGCAGGTTGTGCTGACCGCATTGGCAAAGGACCCACACCAGCGTTTCGCCAGCATCAAGGCGTTTGCGACGGCACTGGAGCAGGCTTATCAGACGGCGGAAGGAAACAGGCCACCTTCTGGTATGCTGCCGCCGTTTTTTCTGCCCGCGAAATTTGGCGCGCAGGACTATGCGCCGCTCTATCTGCAAAGCCGCCCCCTATCGCGTCCTCTGGCATCGTCGTCCGCCAACGAGATGTCGCCCGTCGGCCAGTCCTCTCTACACGAGGATGCTACCTACAGCGGGAACTTGCTGCCCGAGCAACAGGCGTTTCCGTTGGCGATGAGCAGCGTTTCATCGCATCTTTCGCAGGATGCGCGGCCTGCAAGTAAGTTATTGCCACGCGGCAATGCCATTCTGCCCGCGTATAACGTTGCTATAACAAGAACGCGCCAGAGCATCAGGACGCTTGGTGCTATCAACGTCACCGCGATTCTCGTAACGCTCGTTGTGTTGCTAGGAAGTGTTGGCTGGTTCTTCTCGTTCGCGCTGCCACGGCTTCAGGTCAAGCCAGCGCCGAAAGTGGGTGTACATAAAGTTGTTCCTGGTGTGAAGGCCACGCCGACCGTTCCACCGCCGCCGCCCGGCATCACCTTCACGATTGCTCCAGCGGCGGTGAGTTGGGGACCGAACCGCGTCGATGTCTTTGGACGCGGCTCCGATGGCGCGCTCTATCATAACTATTGGGACGGGTCGTGGCACACGTTTGAGTCGCTGGGCGGCAACTTCCTCTACGGTCCCGCCGTTTCTACGTGGGGGCCTGGACGCCTGGATGTCTTCGCGGTCGGCACGGATAGCGCGCTCTATCACACCTACTGGGATGGGAGCTGGCACGGCTGGAGTGATCGCCTTGGCGGCGTGTTTACGTCAACTCCAGCGGCGGTGAGCATGGGACCGAACCGCATTGATGTCTTTGACCGTGGCACTGACAACGCGATCTGGCATAACTACTGGGACGGGAGCTGGCATGCGTTCGATTCGCTGGGCGGTAGCTTCGTCAGCGCGCCCGCTGCCTCCTCCTGGGGAGCTGGCAGGCTGGATGTGTTTGGCACCGGCAACGATAATGCCCTGTACCATAACTATTGGGATGGGAGCTGGCATGGCTGGACCGATCGCCTGGCCGGTACGTTTACATCGGCCCCGGCAGCAGTGAGCTGGGGACCCAATCGCATCGACGTTTTTTGTCGTGGCACTGACAATGCGATCTGGCATACCGCCTGGGATGGCACATGGCACCCCTTCGAGTCGCTGGGCGGTGCCTCCAGCAGCGGTCCCGCCGCAGCCGCCTGGGCAGCTGGTCGCCTGGATGTATTCAGCATTGGTGCCGACAACGCGCTCTATCACAATTATTGGGATGGGAACTGGCATGGTTGGAATGATCGGCTCGCGTAAAACGCCTGCTTAGCTGGTTGACGAAGAATTGCGACTCTGAGCGGATGCGAGATGCTTTTCAACAATTTCAATGAGCACATCCACATCGAAAGGCTTTTCCAGGTAGTCGTCGGCCCCGCTCGTGTCCGCGATCTTGCTGGTATCGGAGTGTGCGGAGAGCATGATAATGGGAACGCGCGCCGTTGTCGCGTCGCTCTTGAGTCGCTGGCAGATCTCGCGCCCATCTTCGCCGGAGAGCAGCACATCGAGCAGGATCAGATTCGGCAGGTCGCCAGCGATATTCTGAAAACACTCTCCGTTTAGACTGGCCTGCACAAGATAGCCCTCACCCTCCAGAACGAGTTGGATCACTTCTAAAATACTCTCGTCGTCATCTACGGCCAGTATTCTCTGTGTCATGCCGCTTCCTCCTTAGCCATATCGCAACTCTTTGTGCCACTCATCAGTATACCACACACGAATGGAAGAGTAAGTCATGTAAAAGTTGATATACTGGCGTACTATGGCTGGCCGTTTAGCTCACTGGCCTGCCACGGCAAGACCGTCCAGCGGTTATCCTGGGCAAAGCCGAAATCGCGACCAACCATAGTGCCCTGAAAGCCAGCGGGCACGACAGCAAATGGCTCGGCCTGCTCGCGTGGGAAGATTGCCAGATCGAACGACCAGGGGCTGCCCGTCTCTTCTGCCAGTGCGCGCCACGCCAGGTTCTCCTGCCACTCGTCGGTAAGGTAAGCGCCGATCTCGCGAAAGGAGCTTTCTAACTCACGCATAATATGCCAGAGGGTTGCGCCGATCTCAGGCTTGTAAAGCGACGAGTGCACCACCCTTAGACTATCAGCATCGAATAAAAGATTAAAGCCGAGCCACGCCGGGCGAATCTCCAGCGTCGGCGCTCCTTGCTCGGTATAGAGCGAGATGGCCGTTCCTGTGCATTCTAGCGTTCCGCCACCAGCATTCAGCGTAAAAGGGGAAGCGTAAATATCGCCGAAGCTATCCTCCTCCGAAGAGGGCCAGGCGACCTGCGCGAGCCACGCGAAGAGCTGCTCATCGTCGCAGCCGAGCCGCTCCAACACGTCCCGATAGCGCGCCACCACATCTTCAAATGTCAGTTTATCGCAAGTGGCATAGGTCTGTATCTGTATATAGTCCGGCATAATTTGTTCCTTATATTATCAGGAAATATCTCCTATCATACCATCAAACCACCGCTCGCCAAACTTCCAGCCTCCATACATCAGCAGATTTGGCTCGCCCGTCGCGGAGATATTGCCGTGATTGGTTAGAATGAACGCTCGCAGGCTCTCCGGCGTGACCTGTAGGGAGCGGAGCTGCTTGATTTCGTCCTCTTCAGGGGTTCGATTGTGTAGCACTTCAGTCAGCGAAATGTTGAGGCGAGTCAGGAAGCACAGTTCGCTATGGGGTGTTGCCAGATCGTAGACGAGGCCGAGGCAGTACTGCTCCCGAATATCCGTCGCCTGGATGCCTGTTTCCTCGCGTATCTCCCGGCGCATAGCGGCGCAGGGGTCCGGTCGCTCGGCCATATCGAGATCGCGCTCGAAAAAGCCCCCGATGACATGGTAGCGTCCGACATAAACATCGACTCCCTCGCGCCTGTCTAGCAGGATGTAGTTATCGTTCGTCTCTACAACGGAGCAGACGGCGAGCGGATTGGCAAGCTCCTGCCGCGCGTACGCCTGGGCGAATGCTGGCGTGCGCGTGGTAACGTATTCTTTATAGCTGGTATCGCCCAGGTGCAGGTGCAGCGTCCCATCGTTTTGAGCGCTGGCGGCGACAAAACGGATGAGCGGTGCGTCGAAGAGCCGTCGACCCTGCTCCCTGGCCTGCTTCAGTTGTTGCTGCCAGAACTCATCCATCCAGCCCTGCACTTCGGCGGAGCTGGACATGCGCTGTACAGGATCATACGTGATAATGAGCTGATCGGGCCGATACAGACCACGTGCCAGGATGGAAAATTCGAGCATGCTATTCCCATTCGATGGTGGCTGGCGGCTTCGAAGTGATGTCATAAACAACGCGGTTGACCTCGCGTATCTCGTTGACAAGTCGATTGGAGATGCGTGCCAGCAAGTCCTGCGAGAGCCGCGCCCAGTCTGCCGTCATAAAGTCGCCCGTGGTGACTGCGCGCACGGCAACGACGTTGGCGTAGGTGCGCTCATCGCCCATGACGCCGACGCTCTGCAGGGGCGTAAGAACGGCGAATGCCTGTCCCAGTTCGCGATAGACGCCCGCCAGCCGAATCTCGTCGGTAACTATCTTGTCCGCCGCCCGTAGTACTTCGAGGCGCTGCTCGTCGATAGCGCCGATGATGCGGATCGCCAGTCCAGGTCCCGGAAATGGGTGACGCCAGACCCACTCTTCTGGTAAACCAAGCGCCAGGCCGATCTCGCGCACTTCATCTTTAAAGAGCGTGCGCAGAGGCTCGACGAGCTTCAGCGTCATCTGCTCGGGCAGGCCGCCAACGTTGTGATGCGTCTTGATGCGCACGGCGGTCGAGGCCGTATCGTGGCTGGTGCTCTCGATAACGTCTGGATAGAGCGTGCCCTGCGCCAGGAAAGTGATAGCGCCCTGTTGTTTTTCCAGCCGTAGCGCCTCTTCCTCGAAGACGCGAATGAACTCCTCACCAATGATGCTGCGTTTCCGCTCGGGATCAATAACGCCAGCCAGCCGCGCGAGAAAGCGTTGGCGCGCATCGACGACGATCAAGGGAATATGCAGGTGGCTACTGAAGGTAGCGATGACCTGTTCGCGTTCGCCCGCGCGCAACAGGCCCGTATCGACGAAGACGCAGGTCAGCTGATCGCCAACGGCGCGATGCACCAGCAGCGCCGCGACCGCCGAATCGACGCCGCCTGATAGGCCGCAAATGACGCGCTCGCTGCCAACGCGCTCGCGAATCTGCGCGATGCTCTCTTCGATCATGGAACCGGGCGTCCAGCCGGGTTCGCAGGCGCAGATGCGGAAGAGGAAGTTGCGTATAATCTCCTTGCCCTGTGGCGTGTGCGTCACCTCGGGATGGAATTGCAGCCCGACCATCCCCTGTGCATTGGCGATCGCGGCTACTGGATTGCTCTCGGTCCAGGCCAGCACGCTGAAGCCCTCTGGAAGCTGATCGACGCTATCGCCGTGGCTCATCCAGACAGGTAGGCGCAGTGGCGGAGGAATCGATGGACCTTCCAGGTGCTCGGTCTGCGCTGGCGAGATGGAGATACCCTCGAAGATGCGGAACACCTGTTGATCCGCGCGATCGGCGGCTACCTCGATGGTTGCCGGACCGTATTCGCGCAGGCCGTGGGCTGGCTCGACGTGTCCGCCAAGCTGTAAGGCCAGTAGTTGCATGCCGTAGCAGATGCCCAGTACTGGCAGGCCGCTGTGCAGAATCGCCGGATCACAGATGGGCGCATGGGCATCGTAGACGCTGGCCGGTCCACCTGAGAGGATGAAACCCTTAATATCGAGATGGGGATTCTGTTGTAGTTGTGCCAGCGTCGTCGTTGCTGGCACAAGTTCGCTATATACGTGACACTCGCGCACGCGGCGAGTGATGAGTCGACTATATTGTGAGCCGAAATCAAGCACAATGATTGTCTGTCGGCGCTCCAGAGAGTGCATCAGTTCCATTCCTCCAGCAGAATTGCGAGAGATTTTTCTCTCTAGTAGAGTTGCGGTGTATTGCATGGAAGTATATCACACCGCGCGCGCTACTGTTGAGCCGCCTCCAGGCAGGTTACGCCCTGAGGGCCGACCTCGGCGCTGTGCCGTACTCTTGCGGGCAGAATCATGCAATCGCCCGCAGCGAGATCGATCCTGCCCGCATCGCCCGCGACATCGGGTAGGACAAAGCGAATGGAACCTCGCACACAATAGAGGACTTTCTGATAGCTATGACAGTGGACTGTGTAGCGCTCGCCCGGTCCATTCGACCAGGCGTAGGGGGACAACCCTTGTGCCTGCATACGCTCGCGTAGCTTCTGCTCCTGGGGAGCCTCGCTCTCTTGCCAACGAATGACCTGCATTTCTCTTTTCCTCCAAAATTTCTTCCTAGTATACCGTACATTTGTAAATACAATGTGAAAAACTCTCAAAATGAGTGTTAATGGAGTGAGATATACCTATTGTAGTTCGCTTCGGCAGACTGTACAATAGAATTCTGGCTCCATGCTTTGCAATACGCGCAGCGCGACAAATGGCACAGGAGAAGGAGGATGCACAAAAAATTTCAATGAATACAACACAACTGGCTGCACAACTCTTTCAGTTGCAGCAGCTCGATCTTGAATTAGATCGCCTATCAGCCGAGACGCAAGCGGTTGCGACCGCTCTGCAAGGGAACGCTGACTTGCAAAAACGGCGCGCGGAATATGCAAGCGCGCAACAGCAACTACAAACGGGCCTGCAAGCTCAGAAGGAGGCCGAGTGGACGCTTGAGGATATCAATAATCGCCTTAAAGCTCAAGAGCAACGC
>JALYTQ010000265.1 GCA_030854195.1 Chloroflexota bacterium | reverse complement strand
AGCGCTCCTCAAAGTCCTGTTTGATCTCTTCGACGCGTGCGGTCTTGCCATTTAGCAGGATGTCGAACGCGTCTGCTCGCGCGTTTGGATGCAGGCGCACGCGATCGCGTGCCCGCACGGTTCCATTTGTTACTGTGACCTCTGTTGGCGCGGCAGGTTCCGTTGGCTCCTTCTGTGCCTCGTCGATTGGCTTCAGGCTGCGAATCACGCCGTGCAGCTTGAGAAGCTGTTCCGCCGAGAGCGCCTCGGTGCGTTCCAGCAGGTCGCGTGTGCGCGCATCGGCCTCGCGCATCTCGCGTTTCTCCTCGTCTGTCAGGGTAAGGATGCGCAGCGTCAGAATCTCGTCGATCTCGGTGCCGTCGAAGAGCGTCCCCACGCTCTCCGGGGCGATGCGCGGGTAGTCGTACAGGATGATGGGCGAGGAGAGCATGGCGTCGGTCTCGCCCTCGTCTCCTATCAGCACGGGCCATGTGGAGAGGTTCTGGCACTCCTGCACGGGCGCTGATAGCTCATCCGGTGGCTCTAACTGCGAGACGAACGCTCCCTGGCGTACCTGCAAGAGCGTGTGCGTCGAGACGAGCGCTTGCAGGATAGCGTTGTGTTGCGCATCTCCCTGCGCGATATTCTCGATGCGCGCGGTGAGTCTGTACACATGTTCACCAATTGGCTCGGCTCCGAGCGTTACTGTTCCCATAATAGCTTGCTGGTGGCGCACGGCCAGGGGATCTTGCGCATCCTCCAGTTCTCCGCCTGGAATGTTGATCTCGATGCGCTGTTCCGCTTTCAGAAGATCGTCCAGGGCTATGTCGAGCGCGCTCACCTCGCGTGGTATGCCCTCTTCCCAAAATTCGAACGAGGCCGGGTGTGGTGCTTCAATCTTCTCGTGGGCCTGCGCCGCTGACTGGTGATAGGCTGGCTCAGGCGTCCTGGGTGCGCGTTCCAATATATGCAGGAAGCGCACGCGCACATCAAGTCGTGTAGCTGCATCTCCCACGAGCAGGCATTGCGTCTGCATGCGCCATGCGTCTCTTCCTACGCTAGTTTCTGCTCTGGGAGAAACGATGCCGAACATCCAGCGCTGGCGGTTCTTGATCGACGAGTGCCGGTATGGATAGAGTAGATACCCCTCGTAGAGAATGGCGTCAGCGATCTCGCGTATTTGCTCTATCTTCATTGCCCTATTCCTTCGCTACTGTCCTGAAGCAGGTGTGTAACCACCTCTTCCCACGTCGGAAGTCCCTTGCGTAGTTTGTACTGGTAGAGTTGGTCGAAGGCATGCTTCTGCAGGCGTATCCAGGCGCTGTTGGGATAGTAGTGGGCGATCATCTCCTGCCAGAGCGCGACCGGCAGACGAAACGCCGCCTCCTTCGACCAGGAGATTTGTCCCACCTGGAGCTGTCCGGTTGCCCCCTCGTAAAATATCGTGCCACTGAACAGAAAGGAGAGCGGAATATCGCCACCTTCCAGTGCATTGAAATATTTCGTGCTCAAAACCTCAAAATCATACGTACAGGGTACTGGCAGATCGACGGTGGTGCTGCCCGCGAACTGCGGCACGACGATGCTGAGATGGGTCCAGAGCTGGCTGCGCAAGGTCTCGCCCCAGCGCTGTGGCTCGCCGAAGATATCGTTGAGGCGCGCCTGCTCATCCGCGTTGTATTTCCTGCGCGTCGCCGCGATCTGAACCTGGCTGCGCAACGTCACACTATGAATACGCTCCTGCTCGTTGGCGTTCGTTACGCGCAGCTTGAAGATCAGTGTCGGGGTCGCGGCAAAGGTGGGAACCTCGGCTCCGACCAGCGCGAAGTTCAGGTCAGGCATCGGTCGCACCTCTTCCGGCTATAGATGTCTCCGGCGTTTTTGCCCTCGCCCGCAGATCTGCGAAGAAGGCCAGAATCTTCTTCCAGACCTCCTCGCCGCCGCTCAGCCCGCGCCAGGAGATGCGGATCAGCCCGACGAGCTGGTAGCAACTATCGATGGGGACGATGTAGTACTCGCGTGCGCCGCGTACGCGGTTGATGAGCAGCGCCTCGACATCGTGCGCCATCGTCTCCAGGATGGGATTATTGTCTACCAGCGTGTTCCACTGCGCCAGGTCCAGCAGCGATTCTGTAGCACCAGCGGGACCGGGATAGAAGGCGGCGACGGGCTTCTCGCCAGCGCTGCGATAGAGGAAAGCCATGTTCACGGGTATCATCAACTCTTCCCACTCGCCATCGCTCATCTGGAAATCCGGCAGGGCCAGGACGAGTTGCGGAATGAGCAGGTACTTGCCACTGCCAGCTCCTTCTTTATCGAAGAGCAGCGCGCAGGCCCGGCACGCGCAGAGCAGCGAGCGGTTGGCGAGGTCCAGCAGGTGTCGGTGTTCGGAAGGCACGACCTCGTTGCACAGATCGCAGTGCTCTAGCGCTGAGCGCGGCGGTGTGCTGCGGGCAAAGCGCTGCAATGCGCCCAACGGGGCTTCAGATCGATTGAAGCGACGATTGGAATCCGCTGTCATAGCTCAATCCTCATCCTGTTTGCTGTATAGCATTCCGTTTGCGCCTGGGCGAGAGAAATATAAGCGGCTGTGTAGCTGGTGTGCTGGCATCCACCGTCTCGATCCGCTCCAGATCGGGAGCCACCCGGTAAAGGGTCTCCTCGATAGTCATTTTCAGCGTCGTCGTAGAGGAGGAACAGCCCTGGCAGCTCCCTTGCAGTTGGAGATAGGCCACGTTATCCGCGATCCTCAGCAGCTCGACGTTTCCGCCGTGCTTCTCTAGAGTGTGTTAGTGATTCGAGCTTGAACAAGTGGTAAAATGAAGGATGACACCTTCACGAAACCCCTATCCAAGCGATGTGAGTGACGACGAGTGGTCGTTTGTCGCTCCCTACTTAACGTTATTGTCCGAAGATGCCGGACAACGAACCTATAGCCTACGCGAAGTCTTCAACGGATTACGTTGGATCGTCCGAGCAGGTGCGCCCTGGCGCATGATGCCCAATGACTTGCCACCCTGGTGGGTGGTCTATCAACAGACCCAGCGCTGGATTGCAGCCGGCTGCTTCGCGGCTCTGGTAGATGATCTGCGCTTGCTCTTGCGCGAAGCTCAAGGACGCAAGCGGCAACCGACCGCAGCCATTTTTGACAGCCGGACCTTGCAGTCGACCCCGGAAAGCGGCAGTCGTGCTGGCTACGATGGAGCCAAGCGTCGCAAAGGCAGCAAAGTGCATGCTGCCGTCGATACGCTGGGCAACCTGCTGGCCCTGCTGGTCACGCCAGCCAATGAACAAGATCGAGCCCAAGCTGGTGAACTGGCGCACGCTGTGCAGGACATCACCGGAGAGTCGGTGGAACTGGCCTTTGTCGATCAGGGCTATACCGGCGATGCAGCCGCTCAGGGGGCTCAAGCGCATGGCATCCAACTGGAAGTGGTCAAACTGCCTCACGCCAAGCGAGGCTTTGTCTTGTTGCCCAGGCGCTGGGTCGTGGAACGCTCTTTCGCCTGGACCACTCGTTTCCGGCGGCTGGTGCGCGATTATGAGCGGCTTCCTGCAACGCTGGCGGGCTTGCATCTGGTTGCTTTTGCCTGTCTGATGCTCCATCATTGGATGGCCTTTTCCGGTCCTTGATCATGAGTCTACATCGAGTCACTAACACACTCTAGATAGGGCCGCACCTCTGCGATGCCGCGCGCAATCCTCTGTTCAAGCGTGAGCGGGTGCAGTCCGTGCAGCAGCAGTAAGGAGCAGACCAGTTCATCGTCGGCGATCTTCTCCAGCAGCGTCGTATCCCCTCCGCTGTACTCGTAGACCCGTTCAAGCAGGCGCGCGATGCCCTCACCATACATCTCAAGCACCGTTTGCAGCAGTTCCTCGCTGGTGGCGCGTGCGTCGGCATCGGGGAACTGGGCGACCTTCTCAACTAACGCCTCAATGCGTTCGGTCCAGGGGGAGGCTTCCTGCACATCGTGTTGCATGCTACAGCCTTTCTTCCATATGGTACAGATAGGCCGTTCGAGAGATACAGCCCATCTGCACGCTTGCTACACTAGCCGCCCACGCCGAACGTGGGAGAGTGGACGATCTGCAGTTCCTTGCCGGGACCCAGGTACATATGTACTCCGCACGGCAGGCAGGGATCGAAGCTGCGCACGGCGCGCATGATGTCGATACCCTTGAAATTGTCCGGCCCGTTCTCCTCGAAGATCGGCGTGTTCTGAATCGCATCCTCGTAGGGACCAGGCGTCCCGTAGATGTCGCGTGGATTGGCGTTCCAGGGCGTCGGCGGATAGGGATGATAGTTGGCGATCTTCCCATCGCGAATGACAACGTGATGGGAGAGCACGCCGCGCACCGCCTCGTGGAATCCGCAACCGATTGCGTCCTTTGGCACCTTGAAGTCGCTCCACGTCTTTGTTCTGCCCGCGCGTATCTCATCGAGCGCCTTCTCCACAAAGTGCAGCGCGGCGGCGGCGGCATATGCCTGGAAGTAGGTTCTGGCGCGGTCGCGTTCCAGAGCGTTGCTCCACTGTGGAATCTTCCATTCCAGCTCCATCTCGGGCTTCAACGCGGTGCGTGGCAGTGTGATCTTGACGCTATGCCCGGTTGCCTTGATATAGCCGCCGAGATCGACGAGACCCGCCAGCGCGGTCGTCCACAGGCGCGCAATGGGTCCGCCGCCAGTATCGAGCGCCAGATACTGGCCGGTGCGCTTATCGTACCAGCGCGGTGACATAACCCAGCTATAGTTATTCTGGAAGTCGCGCTTCTGGGGCCTCGGCAGCGTCGTCTGGTTCCATGGATGTCGCCGATCAATCGGGTTGCCCAGCGGATCTTGCGTCACGAAGAGTTCCTCGTTGTTCCAGTCGTCATAATAGGAGCTGCCAAGCAGGATGCGCATGCCCAGGTTAATATCGACCAGGCTTGTTGTTATCAGTTCGCCGTCAACAATGATGCCCGGCGTCACATACATTGCGCGTCCCCAATCGGCCATCGTGCGGTAGTCATAATCGCACACATCGGGGTTCTGGAACGAGCCCCAGCAGCCTAGCAATATCTGCCGTTGCCCGACCTTCTCATAGCCAGGGAGCGCCTCATAGAAGAAATCGAACAGATCGTCGTGCATCGGCACGACCTTCTTCATGAACTCGACATACTTCATCAGACGGACGAGGTAATCCGTGAAGACCTGGATCGTGGCGACCGTGCCCACTCCGCCCGGATAGAGCGTTGAGGGATGCACGTGACGCCCTTCCATAAGGCAAAACTTCTCGCGCGTCATCCGGCTCATCTGTAGCGATTCGCGGTAGAACTCGCCTGTGAATGGATTGAGCGAGCGCATAATGTCGGCGATGGTGCGATAGCCGTGCAGGTGCGCGTGGGGGGACTCGGTATGCTCGGCCTTCTCTAAAACGCTCGGATTGGTCTCGCGCACCATCTGCTCGCAGAAGTCAACGCCGACGAGGTTATCCTGGTAGAGGCAGTGGTCGAACATATACTCAGCCGCCTCGCCCAGGTTGAGTATCCATTCGCCGATCGCTGGTGGCTTGACACCGAAAGCCATATTCTGAGCGTAGACGGCGCAGGTCGCGTGATTATCACCGCAGATGCCGCAGATACGGCTGGTGATAAAATGGGCGTCACGCGGGTCCTTGCCCTGCATAAAGAGGCTATAGCCGCGAAATATCGACGAAGTGCTGTGGCATTCGACGACCTGGCGCTGCTTAAAATCTATCTTTGTGTAGATGCCTAAACTGCCGACGATACGCGTAATGGGGTCCCAGGACATCTCGACAAGCTGTGGTGGTTGAGCCGAAGGATCCTCGCGTCGAATCTCTGTACTCATGCTCTCTCCTTAACATCTGGAAAACTCGGCAGGGAAAATTTCCTATTAATACATCCCCGACGATGCCGTGAAGATACAAGGCAAACGGTCAGATGGACCTGTGCAAGCTTGCAGGTGGGCACAATGCAACATGTATCAGTGCCGAACTGGCTTATAGCCCGTGGTGAGCTCCGTGCCCGTATGCCGCCACGAAGGTTCCTTATTCAATGTATCCTGGGTGAACTTGCGTAGCGTGCGCAGAACCATGCCCCAGGCGCGGACGCCCGTGGACGAGAACTTCGCGCCCGGTGGTTCATCCATGAAGGGCATAAACTTATCAGGGAAGCCGGGCATGGTGCAGCCGATGCAGATACCGCCCACATTAGGGCAGCCACCGATGCCGGCCATCCAGCCGCGTTTGGGGACATTGCACTGCACAACGGGACCCCAGCAGCCCAGCTTCACAATGCACTTGGTTGAGCCGTATTCCTCAGCAAAGTCGCCTTGCTCGTAGTAGCCCGCGCGATCGCAACCCTCGTGGACGGTCTTGCCGAACAACCAGGTGGGCCGCAGCGCGTCATCGAGCGGAATCATTGGAGAGAGACCGGCTGCCTGATAGAGGAGATAGAGCAGCGTCTCAGTAAAATTGTCGGGCTGTACCGGGCAGCCAGGGACGCAGACGATGGGCAGGCCCGCCTGAGACCTCTAGTTCCAACCCAGGTAGTCGGGAAGGCCCATCGCCCCGGTCGGATTCCCCGCCATCGCGTGTATGCCTCCGTAGGTCGCACACGTGCCGATGGCGATCACTCCCCCACGCCTTCGGCGCGAGGCGGTCGATCCATTCAGTGGTCGTGATAGGCTGGCCGGTTGCCTCGTTGGTGCCGAACGCTGCCCAGTAGCCCTCGGACTTGATGCGCTCATTGGGAATGGAACCTTCTACGACGAGCACAAAGGGGTCGAGCTCGCCTTTTTCCGCCTTGTACCACCAGGACATAAAGCTATCACCGGTTTCGTAGGCCAGGACGGGATTGTGCAAATGTACCCTGGGTAGCCCTGGAATGGCACCCAGCAGGACATCTTCGATACTGGGTTGAGTCGCCGCGGTGATGGAGATTGTATCTCCATCGCAACTCAAACCCGCTGTCATCCAGATAATGTGGACATCCTCCACGCGTGCTCCGGTTGCCATGAGTTCCCTCCTCGGATATTCTCTATCATAGAGAGAAGGATTGCATCCAGCAAATACAGCAAACGCTATACAGTTGACAGGGAAGATGGGGCGATGACGTGTGATTGAGCAATCGTTGTAGAATATCTAGTAG